>NZ_JBFUEP010000011.1:0-82031 GCF_056403895.1 Pedococcus sp. P2_E5 | reverse complement strand
CGCGACTGTCGTCACGTTGCAGCGCCATTGCAGTGGTCCAGCCAATAGGTTTGGCGACGTCGCGCGGCGCGTCAGCGTGTGTCGCGCCAGGTTCCAGGGCCTTCCAATGACGGGAGCAGTAGTGCGGATCGGTGTTCCAGCAGAGTCCAAGCCGGGCGAGACCCGGGTCGCCGCCACGCCCAAGACCGTGGGCCAGCTGATCGGGCTGGGCTACGAGGTGGTGGTCGAGGCAGGCGCGGGCGCGCGGTCGTCCTTCTCCGACGACGCGTATGCCGCGGCCGGGGCTTCGGTGGTCGACGGCTCGGCGGTCAGTGGCTCGGCGGTCAGTGGCTCAGATGCGTGGACGAGTGACGTCGTGCTGAAGGTCAACGGCCCCACGGACGAGGAGATCGGCAGGCTGCGCCCCGGCTCGCTGTTCGCCTCGCTCATCTCGCCGGCCCTCAACCCCGACCTGGTGGACAAGCTGACGACCGCTGGCGTGACGGCGCTCGCGATGGACGCGGTGCCCCGCATCTCCCGCGCCCAGTCGCTCGACGTGCTCTCGTCGATGGCCAACATCGGCGGCTACCGCGCCGTGATCGAGGCCGCCCACGAGTTCGGCTCGCTGTTCACCGGCCAGGTCACCGCGGCCGGCAAGGTCCCGCCCGCCAAGGTGCTGGTCGTGGGCGCCGGGGTGGCCGGTCTCGCCGCGATCGGCACGGCCAGCAGCCTGGGCGCGATCGTGCGGGCCTTCGACGCCAGGTCCGAGGTCGGCGAGCAGGTCGAGTCGATGGGGGCCGAGTTCCTGCGGATCGCGGTCGACGACGAAGGACCCTCGGCCACCGGCTACGCCAAGGAGATGGGCGATGACTTCAACCGCAAGGCCGCCGAGCTCTACGCCGAGCAGGCCAAGGACGTCGACATCGTCATCACCACCGCGCTCATCCCCGGCAAGCCGGCACCACGCCTCATCACCGAGGAGATGGTGGCCTCGATGAAGCCCGGCTCGGTCGTCGTCGACATGGCCGCGTCCAACGGCGGCAACGTCGCCGGCTCCGTGGCCGACGAGATCGTCACCAGCGCCAACGGCGTCAAGCTCATCGGCTACACCGACCTGCCCGGCCGCCTCCCCACCCAGGCCAGCCAGCTGTTCGGCACCAACCTCGTGAACCTGCTCAAGCTGCTCACGCCGGGCAAGGACGGGCGCGTCGTCCTCGACCTCGACGACGTGGTCCAGCGCGGCATGACCGTATGCCGTGACGGCCAGACCCTGTGGCCCCCACCTCCCGTCCAGGTGAGCGCCGCACCTGCTGCCGCGGCGCCCGTGGCCGCCGTGCCCAAGCCCGCACCGAAGCCCCGGGACCCGCGCCGCAAGTACGCGGCGATGGCCCTCGGCGCCGTGCTCTTCGGCCTGGTCGCCGCGGACTCGCCGGCTGTCTTCCTCGGTCACTTCACCGTGTTCGCCCTGGCTGTCATCGTCGGCTTCTACGTCATCTCCAATGTCGCCCATGCCCTGCACACCCCGCTGATGGCCGAGACCAACGCGATCAGCGGCATCATCCTCGTCGGCGGCGTGCTCCAGCTCGGCAGCTCCAACGCGCTGATCCAGGCGCTCGCCTTCGCCGCCACCCTGGTGGCCAGCATCAACATCTTCGGTGGCTTCGCCGTGACCGGCCGCATGCTCCAGATGTTCAGGAAGGACTGAACCGGTATGAGCGGCAACGTCACCACCAATCTCGTCCAGGCGGCATACATCATCTCCGCTGTTCTCTTCGTGCTCTCCCTCGCGGGGCTCTCGAAGCACGAGAGGGCCAAGGAGGGCAACGCTTTCGGCGTCGCCGGTATGGTCCTCGCGCTGGCCGCCACGATCTGGCTCTCCGTCGATCGGGCTGAGCACGGGCTCCTCACCCTTGTGCTGATCGCTGCGGCCATGGCCGTGGGCGCGACGATCGGGCTGTGGCGGGCGCGGGTCGTCGAGATGACCCAGATGCCAGAGCTCGTCGCGATGCTGCACAGCTTCGTGGGTCTGGCTGCGGTGCTGGTCGGCTACAGCTCCTACCTCGAGTCCCGCGATGCAGGCACCGACGACAAGCTGCACCTCGTCGAGGTCTTCCTGGGCGTGTTCATCGGCGCGGTGACCTTCACCGGGTCGATCGTGGCCTTCCTCAAGCTGAGTGCACGCATCAAGTCCTCACCGCTGATGCTGCCCGCGCGACACTGGCTCAACCTCGCGGCCCTCGTCGTGTCGGCGGGACTGCTCCTGTGGTTCGTGCAGTCGCACTCGGTCGTCCCGCTGCTGCTCATGACGGTGATTGCGCTGGCCTTTGGCTGGCACCTCGTCGCCTCGATCGGCGGCGGCGACATGCCGGTCGTGGTGTCGATGCTCAACAGCTACTCCGGCTGGGCGGCTGCTGCGGCGGGCTTCATGCTCGGCAACGACCTGCTCATCGTGACCGGTGCGCTCGTCGGGTCCTCCGGTGCGATCCTGTCCTACATCATGTGCAAGGCCATGAACCGGTCCTTCTTCTCAGTGATTGCAGGCGGATTCGGCCAAGAGGTGTCCGTCGGGGACCACAAGGACTACGGCGAGCACCGCGAGACGATCGCCGCCGACGTCGCAGAGCTGCTGCGCGACGCCTCGACCGTCGTCATCACCCCCGGATACGGCATGGCCGTCGCGCAGGCGCAGTACCCCGTGGCCGAGCTCACCAGCCAGCTGCGGAAGAAGGGCGTCAACGTCCGGTTCGGCATCCACCCCGTCGCCGGCCGGCTGCCCGGTCACATGAACGTGCTGCTCGCCGAGGCCAAGGTCCCCTACGACATCGTCCTCGAGATGGACGAGATCAACGGCGACCTGGCCGACACCGACGTCGTCCTGGTCATCGGCGCCAACGACACCGTCAACCCCTCGGCCGCCGAAGACCCCACCAGCCCGATCGCGGGCATGCCGGTGCTCGAGGTCTGGAAGGCGCGCAACGTCGTCGTCTTCAAGCGGTCGATGGCGACCGGCTACGCGGGAGTGCAGAACCCGTTGTTCTTCAAGGAGAACAGCCAGATGCTCTTCGGGGATGCCAAGGAGCGCGTCGAGGACATCATCAAGGCCCTCTGACCTCGGCGCCCAGGCGAGTTTGAAGGGTCTGCCGGGTCCAGACGCGGCAAAGCCTTCAAACTCGCGGGGTCCACGATCAGGCAGGCGGCGGGTGGCCCTGGTCGGCGACGACGCAGAACTCGTTGCCCTCGGGGTCTGCCATCACCTGCCACCAGCTGTCGATGGCCTCCAGCAGGTCGGTCACTGGCTCGCCGATCCGCCTGCCGCCCAAGGCCTCCAGCCGTTCGACCAGTCCGGGCACTCCGAGCTCGAGCGGCGGGTGGACGTCGACGTGCATGCGGTTCTTGCCGGCCTTCTCCTCCGGCACCCGCTGGAGGATGAAGACGGGGCCGGGTGGCTCACCTTCGCGAGGCCGCAACACCTCGAACTCGGGCAGCGAGAACACCGCGTCGTAGCCGAGCGCTGCCGTCCAGAACGGCACGAGCAGGGACAGGTCACGTCCGTCGAGGACGACCGAAAGCCTCATGGCGCGAGTATGCCGTCCGGTCGCCGTCAGCCCTAGGTCCAGTCCTGTCGGGGGTCCAGGAGTGGTTGGAGCTCGGGCAGCTGCGTCCACCGCGCCTCGTTGGTGTAGGCCGCGACGTGGACGGCGAGCAGTGGTCCGGTGGTCCCGCTCAGCCGCAGCGGCTCGTCAGCGCTGCGCCAGAGGATGTCGATCCGCCACGGGGTGTCGTCCAGCGTGACCTCGAGGACGGCGAGGTCGGTGAACCAGAAGGAGATCCAGCCGCGGAGGCGGTGGTTGACCAGCAGCCGGTCGGTCGTGGCCACGACGGCGGCGCTGTGCCTGTCTCCCCACTGGTGGGTGGGCTGGGCCGGGTACAGGCGTTCGTAGGTCGCGATCGTGCGCATGGTGGCGGTCTCGTGGGGGGAGAGTCGCATCGGCAACCCATCGAGGACCGGGAGGGGCCTGGATGACTGCAAGGCGGCGGCATACCTCCTGGCCTGCAACCAGTCGCGGTGCCCAGCGGCCGTCGCCAACCATGCTCCTCCCTGCACCACGCTCCCAGCCCGTTGTCGCGGGCGGAGATCGCCGCGGAATGGCGAAACGGCGGGCGGCGGGGTTGCGGGGGTGCGGTGCCGCCCGCCGTTTCTGGATGACCGACCATTCCCCCCAATGGTTGGTCACCCTTGGAGACGCGACTGCGCCCGAAATCGTGACGCCCCGTGCGGCACGCGGCGCGCACGGTGTGGCGTAGAGGGAACGGCGGGCGGGTTTGCGGGTGCCGCCCGCCGTTCCTGACCGGCATCGTCACAATGGTCGGTCTCCCATGAAGACGTCGGTCATCCGCGATAGTGACGCGGCCAGGAGCACCAGTTTCCACAGATCAGCGGGCGCGACTCAGGTGCTCGTCATGCTCGGGAGCTGACCTTTCTTGGCCTTGCCCGACAGTCGGCTGTTGCGCACGCCGTAGGTGAAGTAGATGAGGAAGCCCAGCGCCATCCAGACGATGAACCGCAACCACGTCTCCACGGACAGGTTGAGCATCAGGTAGACGCTGATCAGGGCGGCCAGAATGGGCAACACCGGTGAGAACGGCACGGTGAAGGACCGCTTGAGGTCGGGTCGGCGGCTGCGCAGGACGGGGACCGCGATCGACACCAGGGCGAACGCCGAGAGCGTTCCGATGTTGACCATCTCCTCGAGCTTGCCGATGGGGGTCAGGCTCGCGATGAGCGCGATCGCGACGCCGATCATGACCGTCAGGCGCACGGGGGTGCCGGTCCTGGGGTTCGTCCGACCCAGCGCCGGCGGCAGCAGCCAGTCGCGCGACATGGCGAACGTGACCCGGGTGGCTCCGATGATCAGCGTCATGACGACGGTCATCAGTCCGGCCACCGCTCCGGCCGCGATCATCGTGGCGAACCCGGGTTTGCCGACCGACTCGAACGCCGAGGCCAGTGCCGCCTTGGGGTCGATCTCGGTGTACTTGACCATGCCCGTGATCACGAGCGTCGTGGCGACGTAGAGGACCGTGCAGATGACCAGCGAGGCGATGATGCCGATCGGGAGGTCGCGCTGGGGGTTCTTGGCTTCTTCAGCGGTCGTCGCCACGACGTCGAAGCCGATGTAGGCGAAGAAGACGATCGAGGCGCCGGCGACGATACCCGCGATGCCGAAGGTAGACGGAGTGACCCCGAAGAGCACCTGGATGAGCGGGGCGTGGATGCCCTCGGACGCCTTGCCGGACACCGACGGCGGGATGAACGGCGAGTAGTTGGCCGACTTGATGTAGCCGATCCCGGCGATGATCACGAACAGGACGATGAACAGCTTGACGCCCACGAGGACGAGGTTGACGCGCAGCGACTCCTTGATGCCGATGGAGATCAGGGCAGTGAGCGCGATGACCAGGACGAAGGCCAACAGGTCGAAGTGCGACCCCGGAGCCAGGCTCGCGGGCACGGTGAAGCCGAGCTTGTCGAGGAGCAGGGTGGCGTACTGCGACCAACCCTGGGCCACGACGCTGGCGCCGAGCATCAGTTCAAGCAGCAGGTCCCAGCCGATGATCCACGCGACCAGCTCGCCGAGGGAGGCGTAGGAGAACGTGTAGGCCGACCCGGACACCGGCACCGTGGAGGCGAACTCGGCGTAGCAGAGCGCGGCCAGCGCGCAGCAGATGGCGGCGATGACGAACGAGATCGCGATGGACGGTCCCGCGTAGTCAGCGGCCGCCCGACCCGTCAGCGTGAAGATGCCGGCGCCGATGATCACGCCGATCCCGAAGACGGTGAGGTCGAGGGCAGTCAGCTTCTTCTTGAGCTGGTACTCCGGCTCGTCGGTCTCGCGGATCGACTGCTCGATCGACTTGGTCCTCATGACGGACATCGCATCGCCTCCCGGCTCGGACGGTTCGCCGCTCGCGCGGCCCGGTCCGGGACACGCTAGCGGCGCGTTCCCGACCGCGCCCTCTGGAGGGTGTCACCGACCGTCAGTCGTCGTCCCGGTCGCGTCGAGGTCGGATCGGGATCGGCCCCGTCTCCGCGGAGCGGTCCCGCGCCCTCAGGTCAGGGCTGCGATACAGCGAATCCTGCGGATCGTCCGAGGCCGGGGCGGGTTTCCCCGGCGAGTGTCGCGGGTCGTCCCAGCCAGCATATGGATCAGGTATGCCGGGTGGTGGCGGCCGGTCGTCATCCCACCGGCGCTCGCCGCCGTGCACGCCGCCGTCGTGCACGCCGCCGCCGTACTCGCCGTACTGGCCGTACCCGTCGTCGTCGAGTCGGGCGTGGTCGGCGACACCGAAGATCTCCGCGCAGATGGCGCGGTAGTGCCCATCGGGCTGGGGCACCCAGTTGACCTCGCGCAGCGCCTGGTCCTGGCCGGCCGACTCCATGACGAAGCGGCCGTAGCCCAGGATCCGCCCCGGCACGGACCGCTCGTAGGACATGTCGGTGACCTTCATCAGCGGCATCATCGACACCTTGCGGGTGATGAAGCCGTAGAACAGGAGCAGTCGCTTGTCGGTGGCCACGAACCAGTCGTGCCGCCACTCCGCCAGCTTGTAGGCCATCCTTGCGACGACCGCGAACCACGCCCACCACACCGCCGTGCTCAGGAACCCCAGGGCGGGGTCGATGCGGGCGTCCACCCAGAACGCGAAGACGCACCCCACGACGGCTGAGCCGACAGGTTCGGCGACCTTGCCCCAGTGCTGGTGGACCGCAGTGACGAGGCGCTCGCCGTCCAACAGGTAGCGGTCGAGCTCCTCGTGGCGCCGGTCTGTGGCGGCCATCAGGCCCTGCCTGCTACCGGCCGAGCAGTGCGTCGAAGAAGTTTCCGATGTTCTTCACGCCGTCACCCATGATCGAGGCGGACGTCCTGACGATGTCGGCTGCCTGGTCCGGGGAGGTGAAGATCGCGTAGGCGGCAAACGCGACGAGGACCCACAGCAGGATCTTCTTCACGCGCTGCATGTCAATCTCCTTGATCGGTCGTCGGTGGGCACGCCAAAAGGCACACCTCGCCGTCCAGCCTGCACCAGATGGCGCCCCGAACCGCAGAGGCGCGCCGCCGGAGGAGCCGGCCACGCGGCATACACGATGGGTTTGGTCGTCCGGGGGCGCGGCCCCGCGCGGAGGCGGGAAGGTCAGACGACGCCGTAGAGGCGGTCGCCCGCGTCGCCGAGGCCGGGCACGATGTAGCCCTTGTCGTTGAGCCGCTCGTCCATCGCGCCGGTGACGATCGTGATCGGGATGGTGAGGTCGGCCAGGGCCTCCTCGACGTGCTTCACACCCTCGGGCGCGGCCAGCAGCGTGACCGCCGTGATGTCGTCGGCACCCCGGTCGGCGAGGTAGCGGATGGCGTCGACGAGGGTGCCGCCGGTGGCGAGCATGGGGTCGATGACGTAGCACTGCCGACCGCTGAGGTCGTCGGGGAGGCGGTTGGCGTAGGTGATGGCCTCGAGCGTCTCCTCGTTGCGCTGCATGCCCAGGAATCCCACCTCGGCGCTCGGCAGCAGGCGCACCATGCCCTCGAGCATGCCCAGGCCGGCGCGCAGGATCGGCACGATGAGCGGCTTGGGGTTGGACAGCTTGATGCCCGTGGTCGGCGCGACCGGGGTCTCGATCTCGAACGGCTCCACCCGCACGTCGCGGGTCGCTTCGTAGGCCAGCAGCGTCACCAGCTCCTCGGCCAGCCGCCGGAACGTCGGGCTGTCCGTGCGCTTGTCGCGCAGATAGGTCAGCTTGTGCGTGATGAGCGGGTGGTCGGCAACGTGGACGCGCATAGGCGAAACTTAGCGCGTGACTCCGAGCGGTGGACCAGCAGTCGACGAGCGGTATGCCGCGTGGATGGGTTTGGCGCTGGACCTCGCCGCTGCTGCGGCTCGGGACGGGGACGTGCCGGTGGGCGCCGTCGTGGTCTCGCCGTCGGGAGAGGTGGTCGGTGAGGGCCGCAACCTGCGCGAGGTCGAGGGTGACCCGACGGCGCACGCCGAGGTGGTCGCGCTGCGCGCAGCGGCGCGCTCGCTGGGGGAGTGGCGGCTGGAGGACTGCACCCTCGTGGTCACGCTCGAGCCGTGCCCGATGTGCGCCGGGGCCCTGATGCTGTCGCGGATCTCGCGGCTGGTGCTCGGCGCCTGGGATCCCAAGCTGGGTGCGACGGGCTCGGTGTGGGACCTGGTCCGCGACCGCCGGGCGACCCACCGCGTCGAGGTGATCGGCGGCGTGCGGGAGTCAGAGTGCTCTCAGGTGCTGCTGTCATTCTTCGAGGAGCAGCGCGCGGCTGGCCGGATGTCGGCCCCTCAGGGCGAACAGGAAGCAGGGGCGTGAGCGGGATCATCAACGACCTGGTCAACCAGGTGCTCGGGGCACCACCGTGGCTGGTCTACCTCATAGTGGCGCTGGTGGTGTTCGCCGAGGACGCGCTGTTCGTGGGGTTCGTGCTGCCGGGAGAGACGCTGGCCATCATCGGCGGCGTGACCGCCAGCCTGGGTCACACGTCGCTGGCCTGGGTGCTCGTGGTCGTCATCCTCGCGGCGGTCATCGGCGACTCGGTGGGCTATGAGATCGGCAGGCTGTTCGGGCCGCGCGTGATGGGTCTGAAGATCCTGGAGAGGCGACAGGAGCGGCTCGAGTCGGCACAGGACTTCCTGCGGCGCCGGGGTGGGTCGGCGGTGTTCCTCGGTCGGTGGACGGCGTTCTTCCGGGCCGTCATGCCGGCGCTCGCGGGGCTGTCCGGAATGAAGTACCGCGTCTTCCTGCCGTGGAACGCGATCGGTGGGATCGCCTGGGGCGCCACGGCGGTCACGGCTGGCTATCTCGCGGGCGAGTCCTACCACCGGGTGGAGAAGTGGCTCGGTCGCGGCGCAGCCGGGGTGGTCGGCATCATCGTGGTGGTCGCGATCACGGTGTGGGCAGTGCGACGACACCGCGCCCACGCGCATTCGATGTAAAACCGCCGGTGATCCCCGGCGGTTTTACATCGAATCGGCAGCGGGGGCGGCTGGCGCGGAGTCGGCGGTGGCTCTGGGCATGACGAGCGCGGCTACCACCGTCACGAGGGCTGCCACCAGGACGCCGACGAAGACCGCAGAGCCGGCGTCGGTCGCGGTGCCCGGGTCGGTCTCGGGGTGTCCCGAGCGGGCGATGACGCCGTTCGCGACCGCGCCCAGCACCGCCGCGCCGAGCGCGCTGCCGATCGACCGGGCGAACAAGTTGGTGCCGGTCGCCACCCCGCGCTCCTGCCACTCCACGCTGGCCTGCGCCGCGATGAGCGACGGACTCGCGACGAGTCCCATGCCGAGGCCGGTGACGAAACAGGTCACCGCGACCACGACCACCGAAGGGTGCTGCGAGAGCGCGGCGAGCGTCCCGGTGCCGAGGACGACGAGCGCCATCCCGACGAGGATCGCCGGCCGGAAGCCGAACCGGAGGTAGAGCAGGCGTCCGGACAGGGTGGCCGCGATGGGCCAGCCGATGGTCAGGGCCGCCAGGGCGAGACCGCCGACGAGAGGGTCGACGCCGAGCGAGTTCTCCAGGTAGGTCGGGACGAACGACGTCAGGCCGATGAGGATGACGCCGACGCCCAGCGCCAGCATCGTGGTCGTGGCGAGCAGCCGGCGGCTCAGCACCCACAGCGGCAGCACGGGCTCGGCGGCCCGGCGCTCGACCAGCAGGAAGGCGAGCAGCAGCACCGACCCGCCGCCCAGCACGGCGATGCTCGTGGGCGAGGACCACGACCAGGCCTGGCCGCCCTCGAGGATGCCGAGGATGAGCAGCGACATGGCGACCGTCAGCAGTCCCGCACCGAGGTAGTCGATCCGGTGTTGCCGGCGTTCGACCCGCTCGTGGAAGTTGCGGGCGATGAGGGTGCCGGCGAGCAGGCAGAGTGGCACGTTGACGAAGAAGATCCAGCGCCAGATCCCGAGCTGGGAGAAGATCCCGCCGAGGGTCGGCCCGACGACCGACGCGACCGCCCACACGCTGGCGATGTAGCCCTGGGCCTTGGCGCGCTCGGCGACCGTGTAGATGTCGCCTGCGATCGTGATGGCCATCGGCTGCACCGCTCCGGCGCCCAGTCCCTGGACCGCGCGGAAGACGATGAGCGAGGTCATGCTCCAGGCGAAGCCACACAGCACCGAACCCGCGAGGAACAGACCGATCCCGAACAGCATGAGCGGCTTGCGCCCCACGATGTCGGCGAGCTTGGCGTAGATGGGCACCGACACGGCCTGCGCCAGCAGGTAGACCGAGAACAGCCAGGGGAACTGCGAGAAGCCGCCGAGGTCGCGCACGACCGAGGGCACCGCCGTGGCGAGGATGGTCGCGTCCATGGCGATGAGCCCGGTCGAGACCATCAGGGCCAGCAGGATCGGCGCGCGGTCCGAGCGCAGGCCCACTCCAGCGGTGCTCGTGGTCGTGGAGGTCATCTCGGGTGACAAGTGCCGGGGGACCCTGTGCATTCCCCCGACAACCCCTGGGTATGCCGCGTGCGCCCGTTCGGCGGGCGGCTGGCAGGCGGTCTCGAGGCGATTTCGTCGCGGTCACCTGCTCTAGTAACCTGCTCCGCGGTGGCGTGTCCGAGCGGCCTAAGGAGCACGCCTCGAAAGCGTGTGTGGGGGAGACTCCACCGTGGGTTCAAATCCCACCGCCACCGCCAGTCAGTCCTCGGCGACATCCGCGCAGGTCAACACCTCGCGCGGATGTCGCCGAAGCCGTCTCAGGCCGGACGACGGTGCCCGGGCTGGGTTCGCGGCTGGGCAAACGGTGCGCCACGTGGAACGGTGGGGGCGTGATCCCGGAGTCAGTCGAGCCAGTCGTGCCCACCCCGGTGTTCTTCGTCGCCGGCGGCACCGGGATCTCGGCCGAGACGCTGGGCAACATGATGCTGCAGCAGTTCCCCTCGGTCACCTTCACCCGACGCAAGATCCCGTTCATCACGACGGTGGAGCAGGCGCAACAGGTCGTCCTGGAGCTGGACGCCGCGGTGACCCACTCGGTGGTCCCCCTGGTGTTCTCGACGGTCTCGGCCGAGGACATCCGGGCCGAGCTGCAGACGACGAAGTGCGCCTTCATCGACCTGTTCGGCTCCCACCTCGACACCGTCGAGCGGGTGCTGCACGTCAACGCCACGCACGGTGTCGGGGCGTTGCACGGCGTCGGTGACAAGGGGCGCTACGACGCCCGGATGAAGGCCATCGAGTTCGCCATGGAGCACGACGACGGGGCGAGCCTGCGCAACCTCGAGCAGGCGGACCTGATCCTCGTGGCGCCGTCGCGATGCGGCAAGACGCCGACCTCGATGTACCTCGCCCTCCAGCACGGCCTCAAGGTCGCGAACTACCCCCTGGTCGACGAGGACTTCGACGCGGGCGGCATACCCCGTCCCATCCGTGGCCTCGTGGACCGGTGTTACGGACTGCTCTCCACCCCGGCGCGGCTCAGCCAGGTCAGGGGCGAGCGCAGGCCGGGCTCGACGTATGCCAGTCTCGCCCAGTGCAGCTTCGAGCTGCGCCGGGCCGAGGCGCTCTACCGTGCGCACCGGATCCCCGCCATCAACTCCGCCTCGATGTCGGTGGAGGAGATGGCGGCGGTGATCATGCAGACCAGTCGCCTGGACAACCTCGCCTAACAGAAGCCTCGCCTAGCAGAACCCATGCCCGGGACTTTCCCGAAGAGCACCAACCGCGGCCCCCGCCGCCTGTCGAAAGGATCGCCGTGACCGGCAACATCTCCTGGTTCAAAGACCTCGGGTTGGGGGACGTCGAGTCCGTGGGCGGCAAGAACGCCTCGCTCGGCGAGATGGTCCAGCACCTGTCGAAGGCAGGGGTGCGAGTGCCTGACGGCTTCGCCACGACCGCCGATGCCTACCGTCGCTTCCTCGCCCACGAGGGCCTGGCCGACCGCATCAGTGCGACGCTCGCCGACCTCGACGTCGAGGACACCCGGGCGCTCGCCGAGGCCGGCGCCCAGATCCGTGACCTCGTCGAGGGTCAGCCCTTCCCCGAGGACCTCGACACCGACATCCGCGCGGCATACCAAGAGCTCGTCGCCGGCACCCCGGGCGAGGTGAGCTGGGCCGTGCGGTCCAGTGCCACGGCGGAAGACATGCCGGACGCGTCGTTCGCGGGGCAGCAGGAGACGTTCCTCAACGTGACCGGCATCGACAACATCCTGCTCGCCATCAAGAAGGTCTTCGCCTCCCTCTACAACGACCGCGCGATCGCCTACCGGGTGCACAGCAGCTACGACCACGACGTCGTGGCCCTGTCGGCGGGAGTGCAGCGGATGGTGCGCTCGGACATCGGCTCCTCCGGTGTGATGTTCACCATCGACACCGAGTCGGGATTCCCGGACGCGGTGTTCATCACGAGCAGCTACGGCCTCGGCGAAGCGGTCGTTCAGGGTGCCGTCAACCCGGACGAGTTCTACGTCTACAAGCCCGCACTGCGGGCCGGGCGACCGGCGATCCTCAAGCGCGGCGTGGGCAGCAAGGCCACCAAGATGGTCTACACGCAGGACTCCGCCGTGGGTCGCTCGATCGACTTCGTCCCCGTCGACGAGGCCGACCGGGCCCAGCTGAGCCTGACCGACGACGAGGTCACCGAGCTCGCTGTGCACGCCCTCAAGATCGAGGAGCACTACGGGCGCCCCATGGACATCGAGTGGGGCAAGGACGGCATCGACGGACAGCTCTACATCCTCCAGGCCCGGCCCGAGACGGTGAAGTCTCGCCAGTCCGGGTCGACCCTTCAGCGGTTCCGCATGGACGAGCGCGGACCGGTCATCGTCGAGGGTCGCGCGATCGGCCAGAAGATCGGTGCCGGCGCCGTCCGTATCCTCACCTCGGCCGAGTCGATGCACGAGTTCCAGCCGGGCGAGGTCCTCGTCGCCGACATGACCGACCCCGACTGGGAGCCGGTCATGAAGCGCGCCAGTGCGATCGTCACCAACCGCGGTGGCCGCACCTGCCACGCCGCGATCATCGCCCGCGAGCTCGGCATCCCCGCGGTGGTCGGCAGCGGCTCGGCGACCACCACGCTGTCCGACGGCCAGGAGGTCACGGTCTCAGCCGCGGAGGGCGACACCGGCTTCGTCTACGAGGGGCTTCGCGCGTTCTCGTTCACCGAGACGGCGCTGGACGACATGCCCGACGTGGCGGTCAAGATCATGATGAACGTCGGCACGCCGGACCAAGCCTTCGAGTTCTCTCGCTTGCCGCACAAGGGAATTGGGCTCGCGCGCCTGGAGTTCATCATCAACCGCCAGATCGGCATCCACCCCAGGGCGCTGCTCGAGCTCGAGGACCAGGAACCCGACATCCGTGCCGAGATCGAGGCCCTGATCGCGGCCTACGACGGTCCGCGCGACTACTTCGTCAAGCGCGTCGCCGAGGGCGTCTCCATGCTCGCGGCAGCGTTCGCGCCGGAGCCGGTGATCGTGCGGATGAGCGACTTCAAGTCCAACGAGTACGCCCACATGCTCGGCGGGGAACGGTACGAACCCCTCGAGGAGAACCCGATGATCGGGTACCGCGGTGCCGCGCGTTACCTGTCCCCCGACTTCGCCGAGTGCTTCGCCATGGAGTGCGAGGCGCTGCGCCTCGTGCGCGACGAGATGGGCCTGACCAACGTCAAGGTGATGATCCCGTTCGTGCGCACCATCACCGAGGCCGAAGGGGTCATCGACCTGCTGGGGCAGAACGGTCTGCGCCGCGGCGAGAACGACCTGCAGGTCGTGATGATGTGCGAGGTGCCGTCCAACGCCGTGAACGCCGACGCGTTCCTGGACCACTTCGACGGGTTCTCCATCGGTTCCAACGACCTCACCCAACTGACCCTGGGGCTGGACCGCGACTCGGCCCTGGTCGCCGGAGGCTTCGACGAGCGCGACCCCGCGGTGAAGAAGATGCTCACCATGGCGATCGAAGCCTGTCGCGCCCGGGGCAAGTACGTCGGGATCTGCGGCCAGGGGCCCTCGGACCACCCCGAGCTCGCCGACTGGCTGATGGACCAGGGCATCGAGTCGATGTCCCTCAACCCCGACACCGTCGTCGAGACGTGGCTGCGACTGGCCCGGCGCGAGGTTCCTGCCGAGGCCTGAACCTCGGCCGTCCCCCGTTCGGGCGATTCGGGAATGAACGCCCGGCCCGGTAGGGTTGCAACCACTGCGTGCGCACCGTCGTGCACCACAGGTCGTCTGCTCCGCGCCCCAACTACTGGTTGGCGCCGTCAGCTCACAGGTTCGTGAGTGGTTCAGCATCTTCGGCCACTCCCTACTTCTGTGAGGCTTTCCTTTGTCCACCCATCACACTCCTGTGCCCTTTGCCGACCTCGGCATCCACCCCCGCGTCATCGCGGCCCTGAAGGAACGCGGCATCGACTCGCCGTTCCCGATCCAGGCCGCGACCCTCCCTGACTCGCTCGCGGGTCGCGACGTCCTCGGCCGTGGCCGCACCGGCAGCGGCAAGACGGTGGCGTTCGCGCTGCCGATGGTCTCCGCGCTGGCCCAGTCCGGCCGTCGTCGTGCGCCGCACACCCCACGTGCCCTCGTGCTGGTCCCGACCCGCGAGCTGGCGATCCAGGTCGCCGAGACGGTGACCCCCCTCGCCGCCGCGCTCGAGCTGCGCACCATGACGATCTTCGGTGGCGTGGGCCAGAACCCGCAGGTCTCCGCGCTGCGTCGTGGCATCGACATCGTCATCGCGACCCCGGGCCGCCTCGAGGACCTCATCGGCCAGGGCCACGTGCGCCTGGGCGACATCGAGGTCACCGTGCTCGACGAGGCCGACCACATGGCCGACCTGGGCTTCCTGCCCGCGGTGAAGCGGCTCCTCGACGCCACCCCGCGTGACGGCCAGCGGCTGCTCTTCTCCGCGACGCTCGACAATGCGATCGACCAGCTGGTCAAGCGCTACCTGCACAACCCGGTCACCCACAGCGTCGACAGCGCTGCGTCGCCCGTTCCCGCGATGACGCACCACCTGTTCAACGTCAGCCGCGACAACAAGCCGGCAGTGGTGCGCGAACTCGTTGCAGGACAGGGCCGTACGCTCGCCTTCACGCGCACGAAGCACGCCGCCAAGAAGCTTGCCAAGCAGCTCACCGCGTCGGGCATCCCCGCGGTCGACCTGCACGGCAACCTGTCCCAGAGCGCGCGTCAGCGCAACCTCGCCGCCTTCAGCGATGGCTCCAGCCGGGTGCTCGTGGCCACCGATATCGCCGCGCGCGGCATCCACGTCGATGACGTCACCCTGGTCGTGCACGTCGACCCGCCGGCCGAGCACAAGGCCTACCTGCACCGTTCGGGCCGCACTGCCCGGGCCGGTGCCGAGGGCGTCGTCGTCACCGTCAGCACCCCCGAGGAGCGCGGCGACACCCGCACGCTCATGCGCCAGGCCGGCATCAAGCCGACCGCGGTCGACGTCACCCCCGGCCACCCCGCCATCGGTGACCTGACCGGCCCGTTGGCCGCGCTGGTCACCCCGGCCCCGGTGGTCGAGCACTCGGGCAACGGCAACGGTGGGGGCGGTCGCTCGCAGCGCGGTCGCGGCGGCTCCGGCGCACCCCGCCAGCAAGGTGGCTCGAGTCGCACGTCCGCCGGTGGCTCCGGTCGCTCGTCGGCCGGCAGCGCTCGTGGCCGTCGCGGYGGCTCGCAGTCATCCAGCACCGAGTCCTACCGCACCGAGACCCCGAGGTCGCAGGGCTCCCGCTCGTCGGGCGGCTCCGGCTCCTCGCAGCGCGGCGCGGGCTCGCGGCAGGGCAGCTCCCAGGGCCCGTCCCGCTCGGGCGGCGGCATCGCTGCCTTCTCCGCTGGTCGCGGCTCCCGCTGACCGCTGAACGACCGAACGACTGAACGACTGAACCGCACGGTGGCCCGCGTCTCGACGCGAGGCCACCGCGCGGCATACCCCTGAGGGCAAGCCGGCCCCGTCGTTTGGCGGAGGGATGCTTTCGCCGCGAGTGGGACCATGGTCGCCATGGCGTCGCACGACGTTCGGGACGCGGGTGTGCTGGCTCGAGGTGGGCTCGGCGCGGCGCTGCTGCTGGGCGCCGGCGTCAGCGTCGCCCTGGGTGCCTACGCCAAGGTGCACACGCCGAGCTCGCGCCCGCTGTTGACGCTGGGTTTCTCGGGCATGCTCCAGATGAAGGTCTGGCTGGGCACCCTCGCGGTCGCCCTCCTCGTCGTGCAGCTGCTCAGCGCCCTGTGGATGTGGGGTCGCCTGCCGCGAGCGGGCGCGGCGCCGGACTGGGTCGCCCCCGTCCACCGGTGGAGCGGGAGCGTGGCGTTCGTGGTCACCCTCCCGGTCGCCTTCCACTGCCTGTGGGCCCTGGGCTTCGGGGTGGCCAGCCCGAGGGCGATCCTCCACGCTGTCGCCGGTTGCCTCTTCTACGGGGCGTATGCCGCGAAGATGCTCGGTCTGCGGCTCCAGGGGGCTCCGGGCTGGGCGCTCCCGGTGCTCGGCGGCACCGTGCTCGGCTCCCTCGTGCTCACGTGGCTGAGTGCCGCCCTCTGGTTCTTCACCCGTTCCGGCCTGCCGCTGTTCTGAGAGGAGTCGTCGTGGCGATCCCGCCGCTCTCGCGTCGATCCGCGCTGCGGGGCGCAGCAGTTTCGGGCGTGGCTGCCGTGGTCGGGTTCGTGGTGGCTCGCGCCGGTCGGGCCGGTCCCCCCGCCCCAGGAACGGCGGCCAACGCCTACGGTCCCGGTGCGCCTGACCAGGAGCGCGAGCTGGCTCGGCTCGACGAGGTGCCGAGCGGTGGAGGCGTGGTCGTCGACGGCGACAAGGTCGTCCTCACTCGTGGGACGGACGACGTCGTCCACGGTTTCTCGGCGATCTGCACGCATCAAGGGTGTCCGGTGTCATCTGTCGCAGCCGGAGAGATCGTGTGTCCCTGCCACGGCACTCGCTTCGACGCCACCAGCGGTGCGGTGCTCACCGGCCCCGCCACCCGTCCCCTGCCGCCCGTGCCCGTCGTCGTCCGTGACGGCGTCGTGTACTCCACCACCTGAGGAGAGACCATGCCCCGTCTCTGGTCCGTGCTCCCGACGCTGCTGTGGCTCGCCGCCGCCGGCTTCGCGATCGGGGCGCTCATTGCCCTTTCCTGAGCCCGCCGCCCCCTAGGGCGAGAGGGGGCTGCCACCTAGGGCGAGAGGGGGCTGCCACCTAGGGCGAGAGGGGCTCCTCGTCCTCGACCTCCTCGGCGGCGATCACCTTGAGCACCGCGTTGATCAGTCCGAGGTGGGTGAAGGCCTGGGGGAAGTTCCCCAGGTGACGCCCGCTCGCGGCGTCGATCTCCTCCGCGTACAGGCCCAGGGGTGTCGCAAGGCTGAGCAGGCGCTCGCAGAGGCGGCGGGCACGCGGCTTCTCGCCCACGATCGCCAGGCACGACACGAGCCAGAACGAGCAGATCGTGAACGTCCCCTCCTCACCCGACAGCCCGTCGTCGGTCTCCTCCACCCGATAGCGCAGCACGAGCCCGTCGTCGGTGAGCTCGTCCGCGATGGCGACGACGGTGTCGTGGAGCCGCGGGTCGTCCGCCGGGAGGAAGCCGACGAGGGGCATCAGCAGGTTCGAGGCGTCCAGGGCATCGGTGTCGTAGTGCTGGGTGAACACACCCCGGTCGTCCACGCCGTTGGTGCAGATGTCGGCGTGCATCTCGTCCGCAGCCTCCTGCCAGCGCTGCGCCAGCTCGAAGTTCTCGCGCACGCTCGCGAGCTTGGCGCCACGGTCGGCCGCCACCCAGCACATGACCTTCGACGAGGTGAAGTGCTTGGGGTCGCCGCGCACCTCCCAGATTCCTCGGTCCGGCTCACGCCAGTGCTCGATCGCGGCCTCGACGAATCCGGAGAGGATGGGCCACAGCCGCTCGTCCAGGGTGTCGCGCGACTTCGTGTGGATCCACACCGAGTCGAGGATGGCGCCCCAGACGTCGTGCTGCTTCTGGTCGAAGGCGCCGTTGCCGATCCGGACCGGCCGCGCACCGTCGTACCCGGTGAGGTGGTCGAGGGTCGACTCGGACAGGTCCTTCTCGCCGTCGATGCCGTACATGATCTGCAGGCCGTCGGAGGCCTCGGCGATGTCCGCGATGAACCAGAAGAAGTCGCTGGCCTCCCAGTCGAACCCGAGGGTGTCCAGGGCCCACAGCGCGAGCGTCGAGTCGCGGATCCATGTGTAGCGGTAGTCCCAGTTGCGTTCCCCCTTCGGTGTCTCGGGCAGGGACGTGGTCGGCGCGGCGATCAGGGCACCCGTGGGTGCGTAGCTCAGCCCCTTGAGGGTGAGGGCGCTGCGCTCCAGGTGGGTCCGCCACGGGTGGTCCGGGAACTTGCCGCGCGCCAGCCAGTGCTGCCAGTGGTGGGCCGTCCACACCTGCCGGCCGTAGGCATCGGCGAACGTCTGAGGGGGGTCGTGCTGGGTCCACGAGAGGGCCGCGAAGTGCGTGTCGCCTTCCTTCATGAGCGTCCGCACCGTGGCCTGCGGCCCTTCGATGCCCAGGCGCATGTCCGTGGTGAGGCGGACCTTGAGCTCGCCACCGTCGCCCTCGGCGACGGCCGAGTGGTAGTCGTCGCCGTAGAAGGACCAGATCGCCTGATGGCGGCCGTAGTCGAAGACGGGCGAGCAGTTGAGCGCCAGCTGGACCTCGCCGTTGACGCACCGGATGGTCCGCAGGAGCACATGCTCGGCGTCGTAGTCGGTGGGTGCCCGGCGGTAGCGGTGCGCCCGCTCGGTCTCGTGGTGCCACGGCCCCATCAGCAGGGCGTCGCGCACGATGATCCAACCGCTCGGCGTGCCCCACGAGGTCTCCAGGATCAGCGTGCCCGGGAGGTAACGGCGGGCTGTCGGCACCAGCATGTCGGCCGGGCCGAGTCGGAAGCCGCCCGCATCTCGGTCCAGGATCGCGCCGAAGACGCTGGGCGAGTCCATCCGCGGCAGGCACATCCACTCGACGTTGCCGCTGGGGGCGATGAGCGCCGTGACCTGGCAGTCGGAGATGAACGCGTAGTCGCCGATGCGGGGGAAGGGTGACCGGACGATCCGCTTCTCACCTGCGGCTCGCCCGCGCTGCTCGCCTCCGGCGTCCGCGGGTGAGCCGGGGGGGACGGTCGCGGTCATGCGGCACCTCCTAGAGGGCAACGGCGCCCTCTCGCAGGATCCCGCAGTTTCGCGGCCCGCGCCATGGTCCAGTTTCGCGGCCCGCGCCATGGTCATCTGGTGGACCGCGCCGGGGTCCGTTCCGCGACCCGCGTGACCAGCTGTCGGCTACGCCCGAGGAGGTATGCCGCGGTGCCCCCTGTGGGGGACGCCTCCGGGGTGCGGCGTTGCCTACGCTGGCGGTATGCGTGAGCCCGCCGACCTGCCCTGGGGTCCCCCGTGGATGCGTGGTCGGGAGGAGTGGTCGCACCGGGGTGGACTTCCGGTGGCGCGATATGTCCTGGCCTTCGTGGTCGCAGTGGTCCAGCTCGGCGGCAGCGCAGGCGCATCCCACGCCCAGCCCGCCCGGAGGTCGCTCGACGCACTGGCTGTCGTCCTGCTCCTCGTCGCGCCTGCGGCGATCACGGTGCTTCGCCGGTTCCCCGTGCAGACCATGGCCGCGATCGCCGCGGCGACGGCGGTCTACCTTGCCCGGGGCTACGCCTACGGGCCGGTGTTCCTCGGCCTCGCGATCGGGCTCGTGGCCACGGTCGTCCGCGGTCACCGAGTGGTCGCCTGGCTGGGCGCTGCCGCGGTGATCGCCGGCGACGCCGTGGGTCGGCTCGCGTTCGACAAGGCGCAGTGGTCGTGGCCGGCGCAGGGCGGACTCCTCGCGTGGACGCTCGTGGTGCTCGCAGCCGCTGAGGTGGTGCACAGCTGGCGGGAGCGAGCGGCGACCTTCCGTCAGGCAGCGCGTGAGACGAGGCTTCGGCAGGCGGGGGAGGAGCGACTGCGGATCGCGCAGGAGCTGCATGACGTCGTGGCGCACCACATGTCGCTCATCAACGTCCAGGCCGGCGTCGCCCTGCACCTGGCCGATCGCCGGCCCGAGCAGGTCGAGCCCGCCCTGGTCGCCATCCGCGACGCGAGCAAGGAGGCCCTCGGCGAGCTCAGGTCCCTCATCGACGTCCTGCGCCTCGACGGTGCCCCTGCGCCGCGCTCTCCGGTGGCCAACCTCGCCGGGCTCGACGACATCGTGGAGCGAAGCGGCCATGCGGGCCTACGGGTCACCAAGACGGTGACCGGGCAGCCGAGGCCACTTTCCGCGGCAGTCGAGCTCGCGGCATACCGGGTCGTGCAGGAGGCGATCACCAACATCGTGCGGCACGCGCACGCGACGCGGGCCACGGTCTCGCTCGACTACGGTGAGGACGTGCTCTCGGTCACGATCGAGGACGACGGCGACGGAGGCCCACGGTTGTCGAACCTGGTGCAGGGCAACGGGATCAGCGGCATGCAGGAGCGCGCTCGCGCCCTGGGCGGCGAGCTCCGGGTGGTTGCCGCTCCGGGTGGCGGACTGCGCGTCGAGGCCGACCTCCCGACGGGTGCCCCGCTGTGATCCGGGTGGTGCTGGCCGACGACCAGGCGCTCCTGCGGGCAGGGATCCGCGCGCTGCTCGACGCCGAGGACGACATCGACGTGGTGGGTGAGGCGTCCAACGGCGTCGAGGCGGTCGCGGTCGTCCGTGCCACCTCGCCCGAYGTCGTGCTCATGGACATCCGGATGCCCGGAACAGACGGCCTGGAGGCCACCCGTCAGATCGCCGCCGACGAGCGACTCTCGGGCACGCGGGTGGTCATGCTGACGACGTTCGACCTCGACGAGTACGTCTTCGAGGCGGTCCGGATCGGCGCCAGCGGCTTCCTCGTCAAGGACACCGAACCCGCGGAGCTGCTGCGGGGGATCCGCGCAGTCGCCGCCGGTGACGCGCTGCTGAGCCCGGGCGTGACGCGTCGACTCATCGGGGAGTTCGCCACCCGCAGCCGACCCAACGCATCGCCCGCGGCCAACCGCCTGGGCGAGCTCACCGACCGCGAACGCGAGGTCGTCGCACTGGTGGGGGAGGGCCTCACCAACGACGAGATCGCCCAGCGGCTGTTCCTCAGTCCGGCGACCGCCAAGACCCACGTCAGCCGGTCGATGGTCAAGCTCCAGGTCCGCGACCGTGCCCAGCTCGTGGTCCTGGCCTACGAGTCCGGCCTCGTGCGCCCGGGATGGTCGGAGTAGCCCAGGCGGCCGACGGACTACCTCGTGGGGAGCAGCCGAGGTGTCGCCCCCGGTGGGATTCGGGAAGTGCTCTCCCGTCGAAGGATTGAGGTGTCAGCCCAATCCGACCAAGGAGTCACCATGACGAGCATCATCGCCAGCGCCGCGACCGCGGCCAGCCTGGCCGCCCACGACGACCACTGGAACGGCCCCGGCCCCTGGTGGCCGATCTTCCCCTTCCTGTGGCTGCTGTTCATCATCGGCATCATCGCCACGTTCCGGTTCTTCGGAATGCGTCGCTGGAGGCAGTTCCAGGGCCACGCCGGCACGCGCGCCGGGGAGGCCAGGCTCGCCGAGCGCTACGCGGCTGGTGAGATCGACGAGCAGGAGTACGAGCGGCGGCTCGCCACGCTCAGGCGGATGGGCTCGACCGACTAGGCGGATGGGCTCGACCGACTAGGCAGACCGGCGGATCATTGCCAACCCCGTTGGGAGGGAAGACAATCGAAGTGTTCGGCCCGCCTCGGATCGACGGACCAACTTCAAGGAAAGCTGGTTGTGACAACCATGAAGCGATGGACCCATCCACAGGATCTCGTTGCTCTGATCGCTGGCGCCTATGCAGCCCTCTCGCCGTTGTGGACCACCACGACGGACCGGGCGACCACAACCATGGTCGTGCTTGGTGCCATCACCGCAGTCCTCGCCCTGATCGAGCTGGTCAGGCCGGACATGCTGTCCGTCGAGGGGCTCACCGCCCTCATGGGCGCCCTCATGATCGCCGCTCCGTGGGTGATGGGGTTCAGCGGCACCCGTCCGATCTCGTGGACCGCGTGGATCGCCGGCGCGGTCGTCCTCGTCGTCGGCGCCGCGGATCTGCAGGTCACCAGATCGCACCACAGGGGCACCATGGCGACCACGCACTAGGGGTTGGTCACACGACGCTCAACAGCGCCAGCGCATAGGCGCACTCGGGGTCGGGGTCACTGAAGGTGCCCCGGCCCCCTTCGCTGTCCACCTGCACGATCCAGTCGTTGCCGTCGCGGTGCAGCCCAGCGAACCGGTCGCCCAGCAGGGCCCGCAGCTGGTCCTCCCGCGGCATCCACAGCGCGGTGTCGAGGGTGACGGAGTCGAGCGCCCACTCGGTGGTGCCGTTGAAGCCCAGCAGCGGTTGCCCCTTGAACGTGTGCACGTCGATGGTCAGGTGGCTGATCCAGAACACCTCGCCGACGATGTTGGGCTGGTCGATCGTGAACCGGTCGCCCGGCGTGGGTTCCCAGAGCACGCCGCCCTGGCTGAGGCTGCGCGACAGCTCCACCGTGATCATGGGCCGAGCCTACGACGAAGAGGTATGCCGCGCGGCCGGGCGCGCACGCGGCATACCTCCGTCTGTGGTGACCTCACAGCAGGTCGAAGGCGCGTAGCTCGTCCTCGGACATGAGGCGCGAGCGGATGAGGAAGCGAACGCCCTCGGGGGCCTCGACGGAGAAGCCGCTGCCCCTGCCCTTGACCACGTCGACGGTGAGGTGGGTGTGCTTCCAGTAGGCATACTGCGACAAGGACATCCAGAACTCGACGGGGTTCAGGATCCCACCCACTGCGAGCTCGGCGAGCAGCACGTCGGCGTCGCCGGTGATGAACTCGCCTGCGGGGTAACACATCGGGGAGCTGCCATCGCAGCACCCTCCGGACTGGTGGAACATCAGCGGGCCGTGCTTCGCGGTGAGGCGGCGGAGCAGGTCCGCCGCCTCACCGGTGAAGTCGACCCGGCTGTGCTGGGTCGTGTCCACGCCGGCCTAGAAGAACCCGAGCGCGTCGGGCGAGTAGGAGACGAGGAGGTTCTTCGTCTGCTGGTAGTGGTCGAGCATCATCTTGTGGTTCTCGCGGCCGATGCCGGACTGCTTGTAGCCACCGAACGCGGCGTGCGCCGGGTACTGGTGGTAGCAGTTGGTCCACACGCGCCCGGCCTTGATGCCGCGCCCCATCCGGTAGGCCCGTGAGCCGTCGCGGGTCCACACGCCGGCGCCGAGCCCGTAGAGGGTGTCGTTGGCGATCTCGAGCGCCTGCGCCTCGTCGGTGAAGCTCGTCAGCGAGACGACCGGTCCGAAGATCTCCTCCTGGAAGACCCGCATCGAGTTGCTGCCCTCGAACACCGTCGGGGTGACGTAGTAGCCCTCGGCGAGGTCGCCGTCGAGGATGTTGCGCTCGCCGCCGGTGAGGACCTTGGCGCCCTCCTGCCGGCCGATGTCGAGGTAGGACAGGATCTTCTCGAGCTGGTCGTTGCTGGCCTGCGCGCCGATCATGGTGGTCGTGTCGAGCGGGTTCCCCTGGGTGATCTTCTCCACGCGCTCGATGGCGTCGCCGACGAAGTCGCTGTAGATCGACTGCTGGACCAACGCCCGCGAGGGGCAGGTGCAGACCTCGCCCTGGTTGAGCGCGAACATCGAGAAGCCCTCGAGCGCCTTGTCGTAGAACGCGTCGCTGCTCTCGGCCACGTCCTCGAAGAAGACGTTCGGGCTCTTGCCGCCGAGCTCGAGGGTCACCGGGATGATGTTCTGCGAGGCGTACTGCATGATCAGCCGACCCGTCGTCGTCTCGCCGGTGAAGGCCACCTTGGCGACCCGGGGAGACGACGCGAGCGGCTTGCCGGCCTCGACGCCGAAGCCGTTGACCACGTTCAGTACCCCGGCCGGGATGAGGTCACCGATCAGCTCGAGCACCTTGAGGATCGACCAAGGCGTCTGCTCCGCCGGCTTGAGCACCACGGCGTTGCCCGCGGCCAGTGCGGGGGCGAGCTTCCACGTCGCCATGAGGATCGGGAAGTTCCAGGGGATGATCTGCGCGACCACGCCCAGCGGCTCGTGGAAGTGGTAGGCCACGGTGTTCTCGTCGATCTCGCTGCTCGACCCCTCCTGGCCGCGCAGCACGCCGGCGAAGTAGCGGAAGTGGTCGATGGCCAGCGGCAGGTCGGCGGCCAAGGTCTCGCGGACCGGCTTGCCGTTGTCCCAGGTCTCGGCGATGGCGAGCATCTCGAGGTTCTCCTCGAGCCGGTCGGCGATCCTGTTGAGGACCAGCGACCGCTCGCCCAGCGAGGTCTTCCCCCAGACCGGTGCCGCAGCATGGGCGGCGTCCAGGGCCGCCTCGATGTCCTCGGCGGTGCCGCGGCCGACCTCGGTGAAGGCCCGGCCGGTCACGGGTGAGATGTTCTCGAAGTACTCGCCCTTCTTGGGCTCGACCCAGTTCCCGCCGATGAAGTGCCCGTAGCGTGGCTCGACCGTGACCTTCGAGCCCTCGGTTCCGGGGGGTGCGTAGACCGTCATCGCTGTTCTCCCAACGTCTTTGGTGGTGCCCCGCTGTGGGGTCGGCCCGACGTTAGGCAGCGCAACGTTGCGACGACGTTGCACGGCGCAGAACTACAGGGGGTATGCCGCGCGGCGGGCAGGCGTCAGATGCCGTGCTCGCGGTCCAGGCGGGCGATCTGTCCGGCGACGAGGGGGCGCAGCGGCGAGGACGCCGTCAGGCACGCCATCTGCGCCGTCCACACCTCGTAGTCGTCCGCGCCCCAGGCCGACCGGGTCCAGGTGGACATGAGGTCCGGCTCGCGGCTGGCGAGCACGGCCCGCCGCAGCTGGCCCTCGACGTTGTTGCGCAGCCGCGTGACGCCGGGCGCGGTCGAGTGCGGCAGCAGTGGGCCGAGGTAGGACCGCAGGGCGACGTCGACGGACCCGGCGGCGAGGTGCGCCTCCACCGCGAGCCAGTCGGCGGTCACCTCTGCGGCCAGGCGGTAGGGGCGCGACGCCAGCACGTCCTCGCCGAGCAGGGCGCGGAGCCGGTTGAGCTCGGCGCGCAGGGTGGACGTGCTCACGTCATCCTCGTAGAGGAGCACGGCGAGCTCGTCGCCGGACAGGCCTCGCGGCGCGGCGGCCAGGAGGAGCACGATCTCGCTGTGCCGCGGACTGAGCCGCAGCGTCCTGCTCGCGCCACGTCCGTCGTCGACGGTGAGCAGCGCGTCGTTGCGGCCGAGGCCGTGCAGCGACAGGGCGATCCCCGCGTGGCTGGGTCGGGAAGGCTCCTTGGCGCGGGTCATCAGCTCGCGGGCGAGCTCTGCCTCCGCCATCCTCGCGGCGGCCCGCACCATCGCCATCGTCTGCGGCACGACGATCTGCTCGCCGCCGGTGATGTCGAGGACGCCGAGCAGGGTGGCCGTGGTGGGGTCGTGGATCGGGGTCGCGGCGCAGCTCCACCGCTGCACCGACCGGCGGAAGTGCTCCGCTCCGATGATGTTCACGGGCTGGTCGAGGGCCAGCGCCATGCCCGGCGCGTTGGTGCCGGCGAGCCGTTCGTCCCAGTTGCTGCCCTCGACGAAGCCGATGCTCTCGGCCCGGCGCAGCACGCTCGGGGTGCCGCAGACCCAGAGCAGCTGGCCGGCGGCGTCGGAGACGGCCATGATCGCGTCGCAGTCGCGGGCTGCCCGGCCGAGCACGTCGTCCAGCAGTGGGAAGACCTGGGCCAGCGGATGAGCCTCGCGGTGGTCGCGCAGGGCGTCGGCGGGCAGCGTGATCGGCGCCTCCACCCGGTCGGCCTCGACACCGGCGGCGGCGGACCTGACCCAGGAGTCCGCCACCTGGGCGCGGACGGCCGTCATCGGTTCCACGTCGTCAGTGTGGGTGGCGCTGCCGCGCTTGTCACCGGCCGTCCCGACAGGTGAGGCGAGCGGGCGGTCCGACCAGACGGGCGGTCCGACAGACCGGCGGTCCGACAGACAGGCGTCAGACCAACAGGCGGTCGGACGTGAGGGCGTTCGGCCGACTCGACCGGCGCGGCTCAGCAGCCGGACGAGCTGGGTGCCGTCGTGGTGGCCGTCGCCTTGGGTGGTGCCGTCAGGGCGGTGAACTTGGCGCCCAGGACGAGGTCGACCGAGGAGTCGGTGCGACTGTCCTTGATGCCCTTGGATCCCTTGACCAGGGCCAGCACCAGCTTGGCCGACGCGGTCCCCGTGGCGCCGTAGCGCACCTCCGCGGCGACGGCGACCTTCCTCTGGAGCGGGTCGTTGCTCACGGCCGACACCTTGAACCCACGCTTGCGGACGTCGGACGCGGTCTTGGCCGCCAGTCCCGTGCGATCGGTGGCGTTGTAGACGTTCACCGTGACCTGCGAGGGAACCCTCACGCCGGACGTCGCCGTGCAKGTCGAGCTAGGCGCTGCCCGGGGTCTGCCGCTGTCCTCGAAGTACGAGTAGGCGTACCAGAAGGCAAAGAAGAGCATGAGCGCGACGATCCCGAGCGTGATGAGGGCACGGCGTCGGCGGGCACGGCGCGTACGCGAGGCGCCGGCCTCCACGACGTAGTTCATCGACCCACCTCCACCCGGGGCCCAGTGTGCGTGGGGTCAGTGCGGCCCCCGCTGCGTGGGGTCAGTCAAGCACGAGGACGCGCGCGTGGAGGGTAGGACGCTGTTGAAGGGCGGCACGAAGTGCGCGGTGCAGGCCGTCCTCGAGGTAGAGCGTCCCCTCCCACTCGACGACGTGCGCGAACAGGTCCCCGTAGAAGGTGGAGTCCTCGGCGAGCAGGTGGCCGAGGTCGAGGGTGCGCTTGGTGGTGACGAGCTGTTCGAGCCGCACGAGGCGCGGCGGCACGTCCGCCCAGTCACGGGGCGTCTGTTTTCCGTGGTCGGGATACGGCCGGCCCTCGCCCACCTTCTTGAAGATCACCCAGCAACCATAGGCGTATGCCGTGTGGTCGGCCCTTCGTGTGTCGTGACACCTGCCCGGGGGTGTGGGACCCGCACTAGAGTGCCGAACGTGACCGAGAACGCGACGCCGGAGCAGCCCGCAGAGCCCAACGCCCAGCTCGACGAGATCCGCGCCGGGTACTCCTTCGCGGGGGGTGCGCTCCACTTCGGGGCCGCTGTCATCGACGGCGTGGCCCATCCCGATGCGCCAGTGCGGATCCCGCTGTCGACGCTCAACCGGCACGGCCTCGTGGCCGGTGCGACGGGTACGGGCAAGACCAAGACCCTGCAGCTCATGGCCGAGCAGCTGTCCGGCCAGGGTGTGCCGGTCTTCCTCGCCGACATCAAGGGCGACCTGTCGGGCATGGCCACCGCAGGAACGGCCAACGACAGGATCACCACCCGCGCGACGGACGTCGGGCAGCAGTGGGTCGGCACGGCATACCCGACCGAGTTCCTGTCCCTGGGTGGGCTCGGCAACGGCATCCCGATCCGTGCCACGATCACGTCGTTCGGGCCCACGTTGCTGTCGAAGGTGTTGGGGCTCAACGAGACCCAGGAGTCCAGCCTCGGCCTGGTGTTCCACTACGCGGACAAGAACGGCCTCGCACTGCTGGACATCAAGGACCTGCGCGAGGTCATCGCGTTCCTCAACTCCGACGAGGGCAAGGCCGACCTCAAGTCGCTCGGCGGACTGTCGGCGGCCACCGCCGGGGTGATCCTGCGCGAGCTGATCGCCTTCTCGGACCAGGGCGCCGAGGCCTTCTTCGGTGAGCCCGAGTTCGACACGCAGGACCTGCTGCGGACCGCCGCAGACGGCAAGGGACTGGTGACCTGCCTCGAGCTGCCCGCCGTCCAGGACCGGCCGGCGCTGTTCTCCACGTTCCTCATGTGGCTGCTGGCCGACCTGTTCCACGACCTGCCCGAGGTCGGGGACGTCGACGAGCCCAAGCTGGTGTTCTTCTTCGACGAGGCCCACCTGCTGTTCAGCGACGCGAGCAAGGCGTTCCAGGACGCCATCGAGCAGACCGTGCGCCTGATCCGCTCCAAGGGCGTCGGCGTCTTCTTCGTGACGCAGTCACCCAAGGACGTCCCCGGCGACGTCCTGGCGCAGCTCGGGAACCGGGTCCAGCACGCGCTGCGGGCCTTCACACCCGACGACGCGAAGGCGCTCAAGGCAGCGGTGTCGACCTACCCGCACAGCGGCTACGACCTCGCCGAGCTGCTGACCTCCCTCGGCACGGGCGAGGCCGTGGTCACGGTCCTGTCCGAGCGGGGCGCCCCGACACCTGTCGCGTGGACCCGGATGATCGCGCCGCAGTCGCTGATGGCCCCGTCCGACGAGGCGACGGTGAAGCAGATCATCGCGGCGTCGCCCCTGTCGCCGAAGTATGCCGCCATGGTCGACCGCGAGTCCGCCTACGAGAAGCTCCAGGCGCGGTTGCAGCAGGCGCCCACCCCCGAGGAAGCCCCCGCCCCGGCCCCCAAGGCGCCGGCACCGGACCGCGCTCCCCGTCAACCGAAGGAAGAGCCGGGCTTGGTCGAGCAGGTCGTGAAGTCGAGCGCCTTCAAGTCGGCGCTGCGGTCGGCCGGCACCGTGCTCGGTCGCGAGATCACCCGCTCGATCTTCGGCACCGCCCGCCGTTCCCGCTGAGGGGCTCAGCCGAGGACGGCGGCGACCAGCAGGATCACCGGCACGGCGCCCACCGTCGTGATGAGGATGGTGTCGCGGGCCAGCACCGTGGCGCGGTTGTAGCGGGTCGCGTGCACGAAGATGTTCTGCGCCGTGGGCAGCGCCGAGGTGACCACGATGGCCAGCAGCGCATGCCCGTCGACGCCGAGCAGGACGCTCGCGACGAACCACGCCACCGCCGGTTGCACGAACAGCTTGAGCGCCGAGGTCGACGCGAGCTCGGCCACCGACCCGGCCCGGCCCAGCCCCGGACCCAACCGCAGCGCGATCCCGTAGGCGACGAGCATGCACGGGACCGCCATGTCGCCGAGCAGCCCCAGTGGCGCGGCGACCACGGTGGGCAGCGTCCAGCCGGTGATCGACAGGCCTAGCCCGACCAGTGAACCGACGGTCAGCGGGTTGCGGAACGGTCGGGTCAGCAGCTGCCACCACCGCGACCGCCCGTGCGCGTCGGCGTCGAGGAAGCCCAGCGCCAGCGGTTGCAGCACGAGCAGCTGCAGCAGCAGGGTGGGCGCCACGAACGCCGCGTCGCCCAGCACATAGCTCGCCACCGGGATCCCGAGGTTTCCGGCATTGACGTATGCCGCGGACAGGGCGCCGATCGTCGTGTCACCGAGCGAGCGGTGCCAGACCAGCCGGGCCAGTGCGATGTAGATGCCAGCCGCCGCGGCCACGCCCGCCAGCGAGGCGATGAGGTTGGCGGACAGCACCTGGTGCACGTCGGCCCGGGACAGCGTGATCACCATCAGGGCCGGACTGGCGACGAAGAAGGCGATGCGCGAGAGGACTTGCTGTGCCCCGAGATCGACGATCCTCAGGTGGGCGAGCAGGGCGCCGACGGCGATGACGACGCCGATGGTCGTGAACCCGTTGAGTACGCCCTGCACACCGACAGGCTAGGTGGGCGGTCGCAGCACCGGCGCAAGGGTCTCAAGGACCGACGCGTCCTCGATGGTGCCCGGCACGTTCGGGGTCTTCCCGTCGGCGATCTCGCGCATCGTCTTGCGCAGGATCTTGCCGGAGCGTGTCTTGGGGAGTGCCATCACGATGTCGACCCGCTGCAGCGACGCGATCGCGCCCACCTCGTCACGGACCCGCTGGTGCAGCTCGGCCCGGATCCGCTCACCGTCGGCCGCCCCGTCGACCCCGGCCTTGACGACGACCAGCGCACGCGGCACCTGGCCCTTGAGGTCGTCGTTGACCCCGATCACCGCACACTCCGCCACGGCGGGGTGACCCGCCAGGGCGGCCTCGATCGAACCGGTCGACAGCCGGTGCCCGGCGACGTTGAGGACGTCGTCGGTCCGGCCCATGACGTAGAGGTAGCCGTCCTCGTCGACCAACCCGCCGTCACCGGTGAGGTAGTAGCCGTCGAACGCCGAGAGGTAGCCCGCGACGTAGCGGTCGTCGTCGCCCCACAGGGTGGGCAACGTGCCCGGGGGCAGGGGCAGCCTGATGCAGATGGCGCCCTCCTCGCCAGCGGGCAGCTCCTGCCCGCGCTCGCCCAGGATCCGCACGTCGAAGCCCGGTGTGGGGACGGTGGGTGAGCCCGGCTTGATCGGCATCGGCTCCAGGCCGCGCAGGTTGGCGGCGATCGGCCAGCCCGTCTCGGTCTGCCACCAGTTGTCGACCACCGGCACCCCGAGCCGCTCGGTCGCCCAGGCGTGGGTGTCGGGGTCGAGCCGCTCCCCGGCGAGGAACACGGTCTCGAGGCAGGACAGGTCGTGACCCTTCATCAGCTCACCATCGGGGTCGTCCCGCTTGATGGCCCGGTATGCCGTGGGGGCAGTGAACATCGCCTTCACACCGTGGTCGGCGATCACCTTCCAGAACGCGCCCGCGTCCGGCGTGCCGACCGGTTTCCCTTCGTACAGAACGGAAGTCGCGCCCGTCAGGAGTGGTGCGTAGACGATGTAGGAGTGGCCGACGACCCAGCCGACGTCGCTGGCCGTGAACCACGTGTCTCCCGGGTCGATGCCGAAGACGTTGCCCATGGACCAGCGCAGCGCCACGGCGTGGCCGCCGTTGTCGCGCACGATCCCCTTGGGCCGCCCGGTCGTGCCCGAGGTGTAGAGGATGTACAGCGGGTCGGTCGCCGAGACCTCGACGCAGTCGGCGGGCTCGGCATCGGCGACCAGCTCGTCCCAGTCGAGCTCCTCCCAGTCGGTATCGCGCTCGCCGACCGCGGCCCGCGCCTGGCGGCGCTGCAACACGATCACCGACTCGGGCTTGTGCGAGCTGCGGTCGAGGGCCGCGTCGAGCAGCGGCTTGTACTCGACCAMTCGCGTCGGCTCCACCCCACAGCTCGCCGCCACGATGACTACCGGCTTGGCGTCCTCGATGCGCGCTGCGAGCTCGGCGGCCGCGAAGCCACCGAAGACGACCGAGTGGACCGCTCCGAGGCGCGCGCAGGCCAGCATCGCGACGACCGCCTCGGGCACCATCGGCATGTAGATGACGACCCGGTCGCCCTTCTCGACCCCGAGCGAGGCCAGGGCACCCGCGAACGTCGCGACGCGATCGAGCAACGCGGCATACGTGATGGTCTCGTGGGTGTCCGTGACGGGACTGTCGTAGTGAAGTGCCGCCTGGTCGCCGCGCCCGGCGGCGACGTGCCGGTCGAGCGCGTTGAAGCAGGTGTTGAGGGTGCCGCCGGTGAACCACCGGTAGAAGGGCGGCCGGTCTGCGTCCAGCACCCGCCCCGGGGGAGTGATCCAGTCGATCGCCTTCGCCGCCTCGCCCCAGAAGCCGTCCGGGTCCCTGAGGCTCTGCTCGTATGCCGCGTCGTACGCGCCGCTGCCCATGTCGCCGCTGCCCATGTCGCCATTGCCCATGTCGCCATCGTGCGGCACGGGGTTGGGACCCGCCAGAGCAGACGGGCAGCTGCGAAGGGCTCGTTCCCGAGCCGAAGCTTGCCAAGGAGGGCCTCCGGCTCACGCCAGCCCGCGGAGGTGCCCTCGACGGGGCCTTGATCCTGGCCGACGGTTGCTGGGGGTGGGCAGCGTGCTGGAGCACCCGGCATACCTGCTCGTGGAGAACGCCGGAGGCGTCCGCGGTCCACGGCCGCGCTGACGCCGCGGTGGTCAGTCCTGGGGGCTGGTCTGGTACTTGATGTAGGCGCTCGAGTCCCGGTGCCACAGGCGGATGAGGGCCCAGGCCCCGACCACGAGCAGGGCCAGGGCGAAGGTCTGGGCGAAGAGGCCGGCGGTGGGCAGCAGTCCACCGAAGAAGCTCGCCACGGCGAGCGCGAACAACACGCTCGCGACGATGCGGCCCCACTTGGACCCGCGCGCGGTGACGCGGGCCATGTAGAGCCAGAGGGCGCAGCCGAGCACTGCCGTGACTGTCGTGACCGTGAGGGTGACTCGCAGCACGCCGTCGATGTCGGCATCGGTCGCCACCAGCCGGCCGGCCTTGGCTTCGTTCACGATGGCGGCGCGCAGCTGGTCCCGCGTGAGGAAGCCGCGGAGGATCTCGGCGACCTCGAGGGCGGCGCCGAACCGCATGAGCCGAATGCTGTCGACGATCGAGCGCGGCGGGACCACTGGAGTGCCCGGGCGCCACAAGCGCTGGGCTTCCGGCCGCCCGTCGCCGGGACCGTCAGGGCTCAGCACTCCGCGCCACGAGATCTGTCGAGCCATCTGGTTGGTGCTCCCTCCGAGCGATGTGTTGACATCCTGTCCCGGAACTCTGCGCAGGGCCAGTTCCGCGGCTGGGGCCGCGGTGTGCGCCGGACGGTCGGTGCCCATTCGCCACTGATCGTCGGCTGTCGGCGGGTTCGCTGGCGAATGGCGGTGGTGTGCACTCGGGGACGGCGTCGAATCACGGATTCGTTGTGGTTTCAACGGAATTCGCTAGCCGGCGCCTCTTGTCGGTGTCGGTGTCGATAGGTAGACTCGAACACATGTTCGAATCATCGACCGTTGCTGCGGCGATCCAGTCGGAGCTGGACCGGTTGCGCACCGATGGCCGGGACCGGTCGCTGGGTGAGCTGGTGGAGCTGGTGGGTGCCTGTCAGTCGCTGGTCAACCAGGTCACCGCGCTGCAGACCCTGGCGCTGGCGCACGTSGCGGCGGTCGAGGATGTCGGYCTGGAGGACGGCACCGTGGTGGAGCAGCACCGCGGSYTGGGGCACCAGCGGTTGGACGCCCCGGCCCTGGTCAGTGACCAGCTGGGGGTCAGTGACGCGGTCGCGAGCAGCCGCCTGTCGGYGGCGGTGGACGTGGTGACCCGGGTGCCGGGGGTGTTCGAGGCGATGGGTGCGGGCCGGCTCGATGAGTACCGCGCCCGGGTCGTGGCCGAGGAGCTGCGGGACGCGCCGGTGGAGGTGTGTGCGCAGGTGGTGGCCCGGGTCGCCGGGTCGCTGGGCTCGGAGCCGGCGGCGGTGTTGCGGCGCCGGGTGCGCCGGGTGCTGGCGGCGGTGGACCCGGACCTGGTGCGGGCCAAGGCGGCCCGGGCCCGGTCCGAGCGGGGCCTGCGCCGCTGGCCCGGGGACGAGCCGGGGGTGGACACCTGGATGGGTTCCTTCCCGGCCGAGCAGTCCCGCAGCGGGTGGGCGGTGATCGACGGGCTGGCCCGTCAGTACGTCCTCGAGGGGAAGGCGGTCGGGGTGGAGCAGGCCCGCGCGGATGCGTTGATGGACCTGATCCACGCCCGCGCGASCGGCACGTTCGTCGTGCAGCTGGCCGTCCCCGCCGACCAGCTCACCGAGCCGGACCAGCCCACCGAGCCGGACGAGCCCACCGAGCCCACCGAGCAGACCGAGCCCAGCGCGGCGGCAGATCCCGACGGTGACGCTGTCCCGGCCGAGGCAGCCGACGCGGCTACCCCGCCGGAGGGGGAGGACGAAGCGCTGGTAACGGTGGCCGGGCTCGGGATGCCGGGCACCACCAAGGTGCGGCGCGGATGGGTGACGAGCCTCGCGGACGCCGCGCGCGCCGCGGAGACCACTGACACCCCAGACGCCGCGCACGCCGGGACCGCTGACACCACGGACGCCACGCACGCTGCGGAGGGCACCGATGCCACGGACACCATGGGCGACGTTGGCGCCACGGACCACGCTGGCACCACGGTGAGCCGGTCTGCCGCGCGCCTCGAAGTGGTCGCCTGCCATGCCGAGACCGGTGCCTTGTTGCCCGTGTCGGCCGATCCTGACAAGGTCCGCGGTCACCGGGCGATCGAGTCCAGGGCCTACCGACCACCCGCGGCGCTGATCGACCTGGTCAAGGCCCGTGACGGGCAATGCCGCTTCCCCGGTTGCACGATCAACGCACAGTTCTGCGACGTCGACCACGTCCGGCCCTGGCCCTTCGGGCAGACCCATGCGGCGAACCTGATGTGCCTGTGCCGCCGACACCACCGCATCAAGCAGACCGTACGGTGGCGGGTCCGCATCGAGCCCGACGCCACCGTCACCTGGACCGACCCCCTCGGCAGACTGCGCACCACCCTGCCCCAGGACTTCCTCCAGCTCGAGAATCGCCAGGTCGCGAACCGCCAGGAAGACATTCCGTCCCAAGCCCCGCCTCCGCCAGTCCCGCCTCCGCCCCTCGGCCTCGTGTCCCGAGGCACGCCGGTCCCCATCTGGTCCGCATGGGAGGACGAGCTTGCCCACCAGAGGTGCGCGGCTGAGCGTGCGACCCCTCGACCCGGCCGTGGCGCGTGGGTCGGCGCGAGGCTGGACGTCAGCACGCACGGCAGGGTGGTGGTCCTCGACCAGACCTACGGCCAGACCTGCGAGCGGCGTCGACCGGGCCGGGCGGGCCGACGAGCGCGGGCTGACGAGCCGCCGCCCTTCTGATCGCCACCCGTGTCGCGCGGCAGGATGACAAAGGCCCCGCCCCAAGCGATGGGAATCCCCTGCCCCAGCGCTGGAAAGCCGCTGCCCCAGCGACGAGAAAGGCCCCCGCGCAAGCGTGGGGGCCATCTCGTGTGGCGGAGGATAGGGGATTCGAACCCCTGAGAGCTTTCACTCAACACGCTTTCCAAGCGTGCGCACTAGGCCACTATGCGAATCCTCCGCCGAGGAGGCTACCTGAGCGAACGGCTTGCCCTGAAATCGCTGCCGATTCACTGCCGATTCGCTGTCCATTCGCTTCAGATCCGCCTCCGGGATGAACCGTCTCCGGAGGCCCGTCGACTGATCCGATGGGCATCGTGAGCGAGGGTGAGGCCAGCGGTCACGTCCGTCAGGTCTGGGAGCCCACTGGCGGTCCGACGAGCAGGGCGATCGTGGTCAGGGCCGCAACCGCGACCACGGCAGCTCCCGCAGCCGCCAGCGGTCGGGCCAGCATCCAGGCCTGTGCGTGCTCGGCCGGGTTGTCGGCGCGCTCGCGACCAGGTGCCAACCGCCAGCCACCGGCCAACTGCCCTCGACGCTCAGCCCGGCGGTGGAACCACACCGTCATGAACGGCGCCACGCCCGACGCGAAGGCGATGGCGAGGGTCCCGAACGACCACCGCTGGTTGACGCTGACGAACACCGTCGTCAGGCAGTAGGCGATGAAGACCACGCCATGCGCCATACCGAAAAGGCGTACCCCGAGCTCTGTCGTCTCGGTGACGTACTTGAGGAACATGCCGCAGAGCAGCAGCGCCCAGGTGATCGCTTCGGCGACGGCGAGGCGGCGAAACAGCGTGAGCGGCGACATGCGCCCATTCTCACCGGCGCGTTACTCGATCGTCCGCGCGGGGCCATGCCGTGAGGCCGCAGCGGTCGCCTGAGCGAGGGGATCAGGCGATTCGCAGACCCTGTTGCTGCCCGTCTACACTGGGCGCAGACACCCCGTGTGGTGGTACCTCTCCGAACTCCCCCAGGGCAGGAATGCAGCAAGGGTAGGAGAGCTCTTCCAGGTACGCGGGGTGTCCCTGTCTGTCCGGAGACTCAGGTGCGGTGTCCCTCGTCGAGCAGTCGCACGCGGCGCCGGCCGAACATCACGGCCGCGTAGGACGCGAGCACGAGGACCATGAGCGCGTTCGATGCACTGGACCGGGTGAGCAGCGCCGAGGCTGCGACGCCCCCGATGACCGTGAGCAGCAGCGGTCGGGCGTACCAGAAGGCCACGGACATGACCGCCGAGCCCGGCGAGAACAGCGACACCGGGGGCAGGCCGCGGAAGGCCGCCATGAGGTGCGCCCCGGCCACGAGGGCGACCATGGCCAGCGGCCACACGAGCGTGGCAACCCCGCCGGTCGAGGTCAGGGTGACCACCCCACCGGCCAAGAGCGCGACGACGGCATAGAGCACCGAGGGCGTCACCAGGTGGGCCAGCGCCTCCTGCCCGTACGCCAGCCCGATGAGGGGAGACGTCCCGGCGTTGTCGCCCTGCAGGCGCATCCCCTCAGCCCAGGCGCCGTAGCCGAGGTAGCAGGCGACGACCCCCACGAAGGCGACGATGTTGGGCACCCCCGGGATTGCCGCGTGCGCGAGGGACCAGCACCCGCCACCGGACAGGACCGCCCCGACGAGGAGCGCTCCCGGGGAGCGTCGCAGACCCAGGAGGTCTCGCGCGGCGACCACGGCCACCGGCCCACGGGCCCGCAACCGCCGCCGACGGAGCCGCGTCGTGGGGGAGGCGACGTCGAGCCTGGCCGCGCGCAGGTCGCCCGCGAGCACCGCACCGCCGATGGTCACGGCCCGGGCCGCCTGGGTCCGCAGGCCGACGTGGTGCAGGGCGCGCAGCGAGCGGACCTCACGAAGGACCGTCTCGGGACCCCTCATGCCGGTGGGCCAGGACCGCACCTGTCCCCACAGCCAGGAGCCGGCGAAGCCGAGGCCGACCACGACGCCGCCGAGGGTGGTCGGCACGAGGGCCAGCGGCGAGGCAACGTCGGCGACGACCATGCCGGTGCCGATCACCGCCCCGGTGAGCAGTCCGCCGAGGAGGCAGCCGACGAGGCTGAGCCGCCACGAGCGCCGCAGCACGACGGCGCGGTCGAGCCCGCTGACCACGACGTGGTCGAGGTAGGGCAGGTCAGGCACCACCGGGCCCCGGACCGAGCCCAGTCGGTGCCCGAGCAGCAGGAGTGCCACGACGATGGCTCCGACGACCAGGACACCCTGGACTCCGGTCAGGTGACGTGAGAGCCACGCCGGGTCGACGAACTCGAAGAAGGCGCGCGACGCGGGCACGCCGTAGACCAGGGCCGCGATCACGGCGACGTAGGCGGCATACACGGCATTGCCGTTGCCCTTGTCGGGGAGGCCACCCCGGATGACCTCGCGCGCCTGGGCGAGGCGTTCGCGGTCGGTCGTCGGACCTGTGACCTCGTTGGGTGGCTCGCTCATGGGCCGACGACGTCGACCACCGCGTCGCCGATGGCGGCCGTCATGGTGGGGTCGTGGCAGGCGACGACGAGGGCGGCGCCGGCGGCCTTGCGGGCCAGCAGGATGTCGGTGAGCAGTCCGCGTTTGTGGGTGTCGAGGCGCTGCTCGGGTTCGTCGAGGAGCAGCACCCGCGCCGGCCGGAACAGCACCATCGCGAGGTGGAAGAGGTGTTGCTGGCCAGAGGACAGCTCGTGGGGGAACCGTTCGGACAGGTGGTCGACCTCGAGCTCGGCGAGCATCGCGTCGGCCCGGTCGTCGGCGGTGCCGATCGGCCCGCCCCACGTCGAGTCGATGAGGACGAGGTGGTCGATGAGGGTCAGGTCGCGGTATGCCGTGGGCGAGCCGATGAGGGCGGCCACCCGTGCGCGGGTGGCCTGGTCGCGTTCGTCGAGCGACTGCCCGTCGAGGCTGGCCGTGCCCGACGAGGGGTCGAGGGTGCCGGCGAGGATCCGCAGCAGGGTGGTCTTGCCGCTGCCGTTCTCCCCCCGCAGGACGACGCACTGGCCCGAGGTGACGGCGACGTCGACCGGTCGCAGGAGCACGTTGCCGTCGATCTCCTTGGCGACTCCGGTGGCTGTCAACGTCACCGGTTGCGTCGTCCCTTCCGCGCCCGAACCCGGCTCGGCGGTGGGCTGTCTGCGGCGTGCGAACATCGGTCTCCTTCGTCGCCGTCAGTGTGCCACCCGGGTCTGGACGACAACCTTCCTGCCCTGCCGCGTCTCGAGCCCGCGAGGTCGCCACGCGGCATACCTGATGTCGTGGCGGGCGACTAGGGTTCCCGAGGTGAGCACCGCGTTGTACCGCCGCTACCGGCCTGAGACCTTCGCCGACGTCATCGGCCAGGAGCACGTCACCGAGCCCCTGATGCAGGCGCTGCGCACGGGCCGGGTCAACCACGCCTACCTCTTCTCGGGGCCCCGCGGGTGCGGCAAGACGACCAGCGCGCGCATCCTGGCCCGCTGCCTCAACTGCGAGCAGGGGCCGACGCCGACCCCCTGCGGCACCTGCGACTCCTGTGTGGCGCTCGCCCGCGGCGGCGCCGGCAGCGTCGACGTCATCGAGATCGACGCGGCCAGCCACGGTGGTGTCGACGACGCCCGTGACCTTCGCGAACGCGCGTCCTACGGCCCGGCGCAGAGCCGCTACAAGATCTACATCATCGACGAGGCCCACATGGTCACGCCGCAGGGCTTCAACGCCCTGCTCAAGATCGTCGAGGAGCCGCCCGAGCACGTGAAGTTCGTGTTCGCGACGACCGAGCCCGAGAAGGTCATCGGCACGATCCGCAGCCGCACCCACCACTACCCGTTCCGGCTGGTCCCGCCCGGCCAGCTGTCCGACTACATGGCCAGCCTCTGCGAGCAGGAGAAGGTCGCCGTGGCGCCGGGCGTGCTGTCCTTCGTCACGCGCGCCGGTGGCGGGTCGGTGCGTGACTCCCTGTCGGTGCTCGACCAGCTCATCGCCGGGTCGAGCGACGAGGGGCTGACCTACGAGGGGGCCGCGGCCCTCCTGGGGTTCACCGACGCCGAGCTGCTCGACGCCATCATCGACGCCTTCGCCGCGGCCGACGCGGCGGGCGTGTTCCACCAGGTCGACCGCGTCATCGAGACGGGGCTCGACCCGCGCCGGTTCGTCGAGGACCTGCTCGAGCGGCTGCGCGACCTCATCGTGGTCGCGGCGGTCCCTGACGGCGCGTCCTCGGTGTTGCGCGGCGTGCCCGAGGACCAGCTCGAACGCATGCGCCAGCAGTCGGCCGCCTTCGGCGGCGGGGCCCWGTCGCGCGCGGCCGACATCGTCAACGCGGGACTGACCGAGATGACCGGCGCCACCGCGCCACGACTCCAGCTCGAGCTCATCTGCGCCCGCGTGCTGCTCCCCGCCGCCTCCGGTGAGTCCGGGTATGCCGCGCGCCTGGACCGCCTCGAGCGTCGCCTCGACGTCGAGGGCGTCCCGTCGGTGACCCGTGCAGCCGCTGCCCCCGCGGCGCAGGCCAGCCAGCGCCCGGTTGCCGCGCCTGCGCCCGAGCCCGCCCCGGCGCCCACCCCGACGCCCACCCCTGTGCCCGTCCCGATCGCCGCGCCGGTGGTCACTGTCGAGCCGGAGGGCGCGCCCACCGAGCACGTGCCCGATGCAGGGTCACCCGAGCCCACGTCACCTGAGCCCACGTCACCTGAGCCAGTGGTCGCAGAGCCCGCCGCCGAGGCGCCGCGGTCCGGCACTCCTGGTGGTGGCATCGACGTCGCGGCCATCCGCAGGGCCTGGCCGGACATCCTCGGATGGATCTTCAAGCACAAGCGCACGACGTGGACGCTGCTGTCAGAGCACGCGGTCGTGCACGACTACGACGGGTCCAAGGTGGTGCTCGGCATCTCGACGGTCGGCATCGCCAACACCTTCCGCCACGGTCCGCACGCCGACCTGGTCCGTCAGGCCCTCATCGACGTGCTCGGTGTCGACGCGCGCGTCGAGGGGATCCCCACCCCCGACGCAGCCCTCTCCGCGCCGAGCGGCGAGGCCCACCCCACCGTCGCGCCCGCCGGCCGCTACCCGTCCGACGACCCGGCGGTGAAGGGCGACAACCCTGCACCGTCAGGCGCTCGAGGCGCCACCGATGGTGGTGCGGCGGGAAGCTCCGGTGGCGACGCGGCATACGGAGGTATTGCGGCCTCGAGCCCGCCGCCGGAGACCGGCGGCGGTTGGGCCACCGCGTCCTCCGGTCCCAGCGGCGGCCCGAGCTGGGCCAGCGACGACCCGACCAGTGCGGCGCCTGCTCCCGCCGAGCCCGCACAGGGGTCGAGGCTGGCTGCGGCCAAGGCGGCGGTGGCGGCCGAGGCGCCGGCGCGGACTCCCGACACCTATGTCGCCGATGACAGCGCCGCGAGTGCCGACGACGAGGACATCGCCGAGCTGGGCGAGGTCGGCCGGCCGGTGATCGAGCGGCTGCTCGGCGGCAAGGTCATCGACGAAGGTCCCTGATCGCCGTGCGGGGCATCGCCGAGGTCCTCACGCGTCCGACCCCGGCCGAGCGCGCGTCGTGGCTGCCGGGCGACGACGTCGTGGCACCGGCGGATGTCGTGATGGATCGTGCGTTCACCCTGGACGCTCCCCCCGACGTCGTGTGGCCGTGGGTCGTCCAGCTGGGGAAGCGGCGAGCCGGGTGGTACTTCCCCGCGCTGGTGGAGCGGGTCGTTCCGCCCGGTCGTCGGGGACTGCGACGGATCGACCACCGTCACCAGGGACTCTCGGTCGGCGACGTGGTCCCGGACTGGGGCGGGCCGGACGCGACGTTCACGGTGGTCGAGATGGAGCCCGCCCGGCACCTGCTCTACGGCTCGACCCGCGGCCGCACCCACCTGACGTGGTGCCTGCGGCTGACGCCGGTCGAGGGCCATCGCACCCGGCTGCAGCTGCGCTTGCGGCTGGCGCCGGTCAGGCAGCGGTTCGTCGCGCAGCACCTGGGTGGGTTGTTCGACCAGCTCACGGTCATGGGCCTGGCGGCCGGGCTTCGCGAGCGGGTCCGCGCCACCAGTGACACTCCGAGGGCATAGGCTCACTGATGTGTACGAAGGCGTGGTCCAGGACCTGATCGACGAGCTCGGGCGACTGCCCGGTGTCGGTCCCAAGAGTGCCCAGCGGATCGCCTTCCACCTGCTGCAGGCCGACTCGATCGATGTCCTGCGCCTGGTGGAGGTGCTCACCGAGGTCAAGGCCAAGGTGCGGTTCTGCGAGACCTGCGGCAACGTGGCGGAGTCCGAGCGGTGCCGGATCTGCGCCGACCCGCGCCGTGACAACACCGCCATCTGCGTCGTGGAGGAGCCGAAGGACGTGGTCGCCATCGAGCGCACGCGCGAGTTCCGCGGCCGCTACCACGTGCTCGGTGGCGCCATCAGCCCGATCGACGGCGTCGGACCAGACGACCTGCGCATCAAGGAGCTGATGACGCGGCTGGCGTCGGCCGAGGTCACCGAGATCATCATCGCGACCGACCCCAACCTCGAGGGCGAGGCGACGGCCAGCTACCTGGCCCGCTTCCTGCGCCCCATGGGGTTGCGGGTGACCCGGCTCGCGTCGGGGCTGCCCGTGGGTGGCGATCTGGAGTATGCCGACGAGGTCACCCTCGGCCGCGCGTTCGAAGGTAGGAGGCTTCTCGATGTCTGACGACCTGCAGGTGCTCGCCGACGAGTCGGCCGCCGACGCCCGGGCCTATCTCTCGACGGTCACCGAGGTGGCCTCGGGGACGGCGCCGGATGCAGCCATCCCGATGACGCTCCTCGCCCTGTCCCAGGTGCTCGTCATGGGCGCCCGACTCGGCGCCATCGAGGACATCGTGCCGGCCGAGAGGTTCGAGACCGACACCGTCGAGGCCGAGCTCGACCCGCTGCGTGCGGGCGTCGCCAACCTGTTCGACGGACTCGACGAGTACGCCGACCTCGTCGACCCGGTCACCTCGACCGAGCTCGCCACGGGTTCACTGTCCAACGACGTGACGGTCATCGCCGGTGCGCTCTCCCACGGCCTGCGGCACTACGACGCCGGGCGCGTGTCCGAGGCGCTGTGGTGGTGGCAGTTCAGCTATCTCTCAGACTGGGGCGAGCGGGCGGCCTCCGCCCTGCGCGTCCTGCAGTCCCTGCTCGGCCACATCCGGCTCGACGCCGACGAGGAGCGAGTCTCCGAGGCCGAGTTCGACGCCCTCCACCCCTGACCTGGCCACGATCCTGCTGCAGCCGGCCGATCCGGTCTCGCGGTCCCGCCTTGCTCGGCTCGGCTCGGCTCGGCTCGGCTCGGCTCGCGAGCAACCTTTGCTAGCAAAGGAAACTGAATGGCGGACAGGTTGCAACCTGTCCGCCTGCGAGCAACCTTTGCTAGCAAAGGTTGCTTGCAGGGGCGGGGGCCTCAGGCGATGCGGGTGCCGTTGGGCAGGCGACGGATCGGCGTGCGCAGCCGCTGACCGGCCACCACCCCGGCACCGACGCCGGCGATCAGCAGGAAGCCGAGACCGAACGGCCAGACCGGAGCGGTCTCGAGCGCCTCGTCCAACGGGTCGACGTAGTTCTCGTCGGTGAACTCCCCCTGGCCCTCGCCGAGGTAGTTCGCGCACTCCTGCACGACGGCGTCCGGCCCGTTGCGCGCCATCCGTGACCCGGCGCTGATCCAGCGCATGGGGGTGAAGCCGCTCGTGTAGATCCCGTTGTTCTTGCGCGGTTCGGAGGGTGCGGCGTCGGCGACCACGACGAACGGGTTCAGCGGCAGCATCCACCAGATCCGCTCCGTGTGGGCAACGGTCGTGCGGCGGGTGAAGGTGGTGCAGTCAGCGCGCGTCGGCTCGACCTGGCTCTTCTGGATCTCCTCGAGCTGTTCGGGCGTGAGGTTGGGGTTGCTCGGGTCGATGGCAGGCGGCTGGTGGTTCTGGAACCACGACTCGGGGATGCCGTAGACCTTCTGCGTCTCCTCCTGGGTCACGAGGAAGGCGCTGAGCCCGAACCCGATGGTGGTACCGAAGACCAGGGCCCCCATCGTCAGGTAGGTGAGCACGGCCGATGCGACCGGTCGCGCCGTGAGGGTGGAGAACATCAGGCCGATCGCGCACACCACCGCGAGCACGAGGACCAGCACCAGCAGGGACAGCGCGATGCGGCCGGCGGAGATGCCGCCCTCGAACCACGCCCACGCCAGGAACGGCAGCGCGCTCGTGAGGAAGGCCAGCGAGATCGCCCAGGCCGAGAGCAGCTTGCCGAGCGCGATGTCCCACGGGGACAGCAGCGTCGTCTGCAGCGTCGCCAGGACACCGTGCTCGCGGTCGCCGTTGACCGAGGTGGCCGTGAGCGAGGGGACGATGAGCATGGACAGGCCCAGCACGAAGAAGACGACGATGTCGTACATCGCCGATCCCGAGCTGAGGTCGGGGTCGTTCGTCGCCCAGTAGGCGAGGAAGGTGACGCCCGCGATGAGGACGACCCAGACCGCCAGCACGATCGGCCAGCGCGAGGTGCGGACCCGTTGACGCAGCTCGAGAGCCGCGATGGTCCGGATGCCGTGCCAGCTCATCGCCGGTCCTCCGTCGCTGCGAGGTAGGCGGATTCGAGGGCGCCCTGACTGGGGGCGAAGGCGATGACCCGGATGCCGTCGCGGACCAGGTCGGCGAGCAGGCGGGCGGCGTTCTCCTCGCCGGCGACCTCGACCTCGGTGAGGCCGCCCCCGACTCGGATCGAGGGCACGTGGTGTTCCTCGAGCCAGCTCGCCAGGTCTTCGGGGTCGAGTGAGTCGATGCGCCACGAGGCCGACGCCGTCGCGACGAAGCCGGCGTCGAGGCTCTGGGACTCCAGGGTCCGCCCGCGGGCCACGATGACGGCGCGGTCGGCCACCTCCTGGAGCTCGGTGAGGATGTGGCTGGAAACCAGGATCGTCTTGCCCTGTGCCGCAAGGGATCTCAGCACATCACGCAGCTCGATGCGGCTGCGCGGGTCCAGCCCGGAGGCCGGCTCGTCGAGCAGGAGCACGCTGGGGTCGTTGATGAGGGCGCGGGCCAGGCCGAGCCGTTGCTTCTGCCCTCGTGACAGGACCCGCGCGCGGCGGTCCGCCAGGTCGTCGAGGTGCACCGTGTGCAACAGCTCGTCGGTGCGGGCCCGTGCCCGGTCCGCCGGGATCCGGTATGCCGCGGCGATGGTGTGCAGCACCTCGCGCACCGTAAGCGCGTCCCAGGTGCCGAAACCGTCGGGCATCCACCCGATCTTCGCCCGGACCTCGGTCGGCTGGCTGACGGGGTCGAGCCCGTCGATGCGGATCTGGCCCTGGTCCGGCACGAGCAGCGTCGCCATCATCAGCAGCAGCGTCGTCTTGCCCGAACCGTTGGGACCGATCAGCGCGGTCACCTCACCCGGCTGCGCCGTGAGGCTGATGCTGTCGACGGCGAGCACGTCCCCGAACGCTCGCCGCACCCCCTGGACCTCGATGCTCATGGCTGAGGCTAACCCCCTCGAAGTCGGTTGTGTCGGACCTTTGACGCAGCCGGACGCGCGAGCGCTCCGTCCGGCATACGGCACCCGCGTCCCACGATGAGGACGGCAGTTATGCTGGCGACTCCGCACCGCGCCCACCGCCGCACCGCCGTCTCGGGTCCACAGGAGTTCCAACCGTGCCGATCGTCGTCCAGAAATATGGCGGCTCATCGCTGGCCGATGCAGCCAGCATCAAGCGTGTCGCCCGCCGGATCGCCGAGGCCAAGAAGGCCGGGAACGACGTGTGCGTCGCGGTGTCCGCCATGGGCGACAGCACCGACGAGCTGCTCGACCTGGCCAACCAGGTGAGCCCACAGCCCCCGCCCCGCGAGCTGGACATGCTGCTGACCGCGGGCGAGCGCATCTCGATGGCCCTCGTGGCCATGGCGATCGCCGACCTGGGCTACACCGTGCGCTCGTTCACGGGCAGCCAGGCAGGCGTCATCACCGACTCCTCGCACGGCCGGGCCCGCATCATCGACGTGACCCCGGGCCGGGTCACCGACGCCCTCGACAAGGGGCACATCGTCATCGTCGCCGGCTTCCAGGGCGTCAGCCAGGACACCAAGGAGATCACGACGCTCGGCCGCGGCGGGACCGACACCACGGCGGTCGCGCTGGCCGCTGCGCTCAACGCCGAGGTGTGCGAGATCTACACCGACGTCGACGGCGTCTTCACCGCCGACCCGCGAATCGTCCCGGCTGCCAGGAAGATCCACCGCATCTCCAACGAGGAGATGCTCGAGCTGGCGGCCTCCGGGTCGAAGGTCCTGCACCTGCGCAGCGTCGAGTACGCCCGCCGTTTCCACATCCCCATCCACGTTCGCAGCTCCTTCTCAGCGAAGGAGGGCACCATCGTCACGGACAAACCAGTTGAAGGAGACACCGTGGAAGCCCCCATCATCGCCGGTGTCGCCCACGACCGCAGCGAAGCCAAGATCACCGTCGTCGGCGTCCCGGACCACCCCGGCAAGGCGGCCGCGATCTTCCAGACCTGCGCCGACGCCGAGATCAACATCGACATGATCGTGCAGAACGTGTCGGCGACCGAGACCGGCCTCACGGACATCTCGTTCACGTGCCCCAAGACAGACGGCCAGACCGGGGTGCACGCGCTGCGGAAGGTGCAGGAGTCCGTCGGCTTCGCCTCGATCCAGTACGACGACCAGATCGGCAAGCTGTCCCTGGTGGGCGCCGGGATGCGTTCGCACCCCGGGGTCTCCGCGACCTTCTTCAAGGCGCTCGCCGACACCGGCGTCAACATCGAGATGATCTCGACGTCCGAGATCCGCATCTCGGTGGTGACGCGGGCCGAGGTCCTCGACGATGCCGTCCGCGCGGTGCACTCGGCCTTCGGGCTGGATTCCACGGAGGGCGAAGCCGTGGTCTACGGAGGCACCGGCCGGTGACCTCACTCGCCTCGAAGGCCCCGCGCCCGACCCTCGCACTGGTCGGTGCCACCGGAGCCGTGGGGGCGGTGACCCAGCAGGTGCTCGCGATGCGGGCCGACATCTGGGGCGAGATCCGAGCGGCCGCCTGCGCGGAGGACGCCGGCACCGTCCTGGTGGTGTGCGGTCGCGAGGTGGTCGTCCAAGAGCTGTCGCCGGAGTTCTTCGACGGTGTCGACATCGCGCTCGTCGACGTCCCTGCGCCGGTGGCCGCCTTGTGGGCGCCGATCGCCGCGGCCCGTGGGGCGGTCGTGATCGACAACAGCTCGGCGTTGCGCGGCGACCCCGACATCCCGCTGGTGGTCCCCGAGGTCAACCCCCTGCAGATCCGCAACCGGCCCAGGGGCATCATCGCCAACCCCGGTGCCACCACGTTGACCATGATCGACGCCCTGGGCGTCCTCCACGCCGGGTGGGAGCTCACCGAGCTGGTCGTGGCCTCCTACCAGGCCGCCTCCGGCGCCGGTCGGGTCGGCATGGGCCGGCTCTACGACGAGCTCGAAGTCGTCGCGGGCCACCGCGAGCTCGGCCACCAGCCAGGTGACGTGCGACGGCTGATCGAGCACGAGCTCGGCGCCGACTCGCCGTTCCCGGCGCCGCTGGCCCTCAACGTCATCCCGTGGATCGGGGTGGCTGCCGAGGACGGCTGGACGTCCGAGGAGCTCAAGATCCGCAACGAGACCCGCAAGGTGCTGGGGCTGCCCGACCTGCGCGTCTCCGCGACCTGTGTGCGGGTGCCCGTCGTCACGACGCACTCGGTCGCCGTCCACGCCACCTTCGCCCGCAAGATCGACGTCGCCGAGGCCCGGCAGGCCCTGGTCGAGGCGCCTGCCGTGGTGGTGCTGGACGACCCCGACAGCCTGGAGTTCCCGACGCCCTCGGACATCGTCGGCTCCGATCCGCGCTTCGCCGGCCGGTTGCGTCAGGCGCTCGACTTCCCCAACACGCTCGACTTCTTCATCTGCGGCGACAACCTGCGCAAGGGGGCTGCGCTCAACATGGTGCAGGTCGCCGAGCTGGTCGCGAAGGACCTGGCCGTCGTCAGCTGACGTCAGTCGTCGAGGGTGGCCCGCAGACCGGCCTCCCCGACCGAGAGCCGGAGCCTGCCGTTCGCAGGGAGGTCGACGACGGCGCAGCCCCGCAGGACGTCCACCTGGGGCGCCTCCACCAACCGGCACAGGGTGCGCCGGCCGGTCACCCGGAGCGCGAACTTCCCGTCCTCGTCGATGGGCGCCAAGACCCCTCCGGTGCGCGTGACCTCGTCGCGCAGGACACGTCCCCCGACGTAGGGCAGGTCGTCGCTGCCGGGGACGTCGATGCCGGCCTGTCCGAGGAAGTCCAGCAGGGCATCGTCCCCGAGCACCGCGACCCAGCCGCCGCCGAGCGGTCGGTCGTCCTTGCCCGTGTCGTCGACCGCCACGACCGAGCCCTCGAGCCCGTCGGGTCCGCCGCAGCCCGAGAGGGCGAGCATCGGGAGGGCCAGCATCACGACGCACGTGGCGGCTGCGACCCGTCGGCCTCGCTGGGCTCGTACTGCCGTGGCGGCGGGGGAGGTCATGGGTCGACATCCTCGCGCACCTCCTCCCGCAGCCCCCGCGATCACGGCTCGGTGACGAATCGTGTCTTCCGCGTGTCGCTTGACGTGTGACTGGTGTGACAGGTGTGACGATTGTGACTCGAGACCAGGGACGAGCCAGGGGGCACAGGATGAAGGACGAGGACCTCACACCAACTCAGCTGTGGCGCAAGCACCGGTTGCGCCAGGTCATGCTCTTCGTCACCATCCCCGGCGTGCTGCTGGGCACGGCCAGCATCACCGCTGCCTACTCGGCAGGCTGGATGAGCCCGCCGCCGCCCAAGCCCGCCTGCACCCCGGTCGTCGTCCCCGCGCCGGCGCGCGCGTCCTTCACCGTCAACGTCATGAACGCCACCGGCCGCCAGGGCGTGGCCGCCGAGGTCGCCGTCGGCCTGGCCAAGCGCAAGTTCACCGTCGGAGGCATCAGCAACGCTCCCGAGTCCTGGTACGTCACGCAGACCGCTGTCGTGCACCACGGTCCGAAGGGGCTCGACGAGGCGCTCCTGACGGCCTCCCAGATCCCCGGGGCGAAGCTGTTCGCCGACACGCGGACCGGCACCTCGGTCGACGTCGTCGTGGGCCTGGGCTACCAGCAGATGGTCGCGATACCCGCGCGGCTCAAGCCGATCCCGTCCGAGGTCAAGGTCAACGTCTACAACACGACTTACAAGACCGGCCTGGCCAAGACCGTCGCCGATGCCGTCGCGGCCCGCGGGTTCAAGGTCAAGGACGTGTCCAACGACCCGTTGCGCACCCTGCAGATGGGCACCGCCGTCATCCGCTACGGCGAGGAGGGCGACCTGGCCGCGACCCTGTTGCAAGGACACGTCCCCGGCGCCCAGCTGGTCAAGGACGACCGGCTCGGTGCAGTCGTCGACCTCGTCATCGGCAATGCGTTCACCGAGCTGACCCCGACCGCCGACGTCCCCCCGCTGCCTCCCCGACCCACGCAGGCGGTCCCCACGGTGGCGCGTCCCTGCAAGTGACCGCGACCGCGTGACCGCGACCTGAGGGGGCAGCGCCCCGGGCTTGGCATCCGGCGCGCGGAACAGGCACAGTGGGTGCCCCATGACGTCTCGCCCCGTGTATGCCGTTCCCCTCCTGTGTGCCGTCCTCGCCTCCGCGTGTGGTGGCGGTGAGCCCGAGTCCGCGACCGGCACCACCCGTCCGTCCGCGTCGTCCGCGGTGACGTCAGCGCCGACGAGCGCGACGACGACCACGACGAAGCCGCCGACCACGGCGACCAAGCCACCGGCGCCGGCCACGCGGCATACCACTGCTGCTCCGAAGCCCAGGCCGGCCACGAGCCTGGCCCCCGTCCCGCGGGCGGGTGCCGAGCCCACGGTGCGTTTCCCCCGCAACGAAGCCGCAGTCGGCTCGGGCGCCAACGCCTCGATCGCCCGCGTGCCTGACGGCGTCTGGAACGCGATGGTGGGCTACTCGTGGACCGCGGGGTGCCCGGTGGGGCGCTCGCAGCTGAGGTATGTGCGCGTGAACTTCTGGGGCTTCGACGGCAAGCGGTCGCGGGGATCCCTCGTGGTGAACGCGTCGATCGCCGACGAGACAGCTGCTGCGTTCTCCCGCCTCTACGCCCTGCAGTTCCGCATCCGCCAGATGAAGCCGATGGACTCGTCGTGGGGCCACAACCCCAAGGGCCCCGGCGCCGACGACTACGCGGCGATGGAGGCGGACAACACCTCCGCGTTCAACTGCCGCTACGTCGGGGGCCAGGAGGCGAGCAAGGTCTACAGCAAGCACGCCTACGGCACGGCGATCGACGTCAACGACTTCGAGAACCCCTACGTCGCCGACAACGGGACCGTTTACCCCGACCGCTACTGGCTGAGTCGGCGCGGACCGGCGCCCGGCGTCTTCTCGTCCAGCGGGAGCGCCGCGGTGCGGGCATTCACCAACCAGGGCCTGCGCTGGGGTGGCCTGTGGTCACACCCCGACTACCAGCACTTCGACCGATGACCCGGGTGTTCCCTCACCGCCGACGCGGCGGGTATGCCGTGGGGCTGGCGGCCGTTGCCCTGCTCACCGCCTGCTCGGGCGAGCCCGAGGCCGCGTCGCCGACCACTCGCGCCAGCGCCTCGTCGACGACACCGTCCACGACCACGACGTCCAGCACCACCACGACGACGGCCGCACCCAGGCCGAAACCGTCCACGACGACCCGGTCGACGCCGAAACCCAAGCCCAGTCCGAAGCCCAGCCCGAAAACCCAGGCCGCGCCGACCTGCTCCGTCCCCTCGGGGGTGCGCGCCGCCCAGGTCGTGACCGTGAGGTCGTCGGGTTCCAGTGCGACCGTGCGCGCCTGCCGCAGGACGTCCGCCGGCTACGTCCTCGACCTGGGCCCGTACTACGGCCACGTCGGCCGCAACGGTGTCAGCTGGTCCAAGCGCGAGGGTGACCTCAAGACGCCCGCGGGCACCTTCCCGCTGCGCGGGGGCTTCGGTGCGCGCGCGAATCCCGGCCTGCCGCAGGGGTGGTTCCGAGTGGACAGCTCGGATGTGTGGGTCGACGACAGCCARTCGAGCCTCTACAACACCCACCAGCGCACGCCGGTCAACGGCCGGTGGGCCTCGGCCGAGAACCTGCTCAACACGCCTGCGTACAACTACGCCCAGGTGATCGGTTACAACGAGGCGCGGACGCCCGGCCGGGGGTCGGCGATCTTCTTCCACGTCGACACCGGTGGCGGGACCGCTGGCTGCGTGTCCCTGCCGACGTCGGCCCTGGTGGCCGTGCTGCGGTGGGAACGGTCCGGCGCCGTCATGTCGATCAGCTGAGTCAGGTCGAACAGCCGGGTCAGGTCGAACAGCCGAGTCAGGTCGATGGTTTGAGACCACGGTGGCCGTCCCCTCCCCGACACGGCAGAGTGGGCGCATGACCGTCCAGACCGTCGCCATGCTCACCGCTGGTGGCCTCGCCCCCTGCCTCTCGTCCGCTGTGGGCGGGCTCATCGAGCGCTACTCCGAGGTCGCGCCGGACGTGCGTCTCATCGCCTACCGCAACGGGTATGCCGGGCTGCTCACCGGTGACTCGGTGGAGGTCACCGACGAGGTGCGGGCCAAGGCGCACCTGCTGCACGGCTTCGGGGGCAGCCCCATCGGCAACAGCCGGGTCAAGCTCACCAACGTGGCGGACTGCCTCAAGCGCGGCCTCGTCCAGGACGGCCAGGACCCCCTGCACGTCGCGGCCGAGCAGCTCACCCGCGACGGCGTCGACGTCCTGCACACGATCGGTGGCGACGACACCAACGGCACGGCAGCAGACCTGGCGGCCTACCTGCACTCCAACGGCTACGAGCTCACCGTCGTCGGCCTGCCCAAGACGATCGACAACGACGTCATCCCGATCCGGCAGTCCCTGGGGGCCTGGACCGCCGCCGAACAGGGCGCATCCTTCGCGCGCAACGTGATCGCCGAGCACTCCGCCAACCCGCGGATGCTCATCGTGCACGAGGTGATGGGTCGCAACTGCGGATGGCTCACTGCCGCAACGGCTCTCGCGCACCACCAGTGGGTGCAGGGCGCCGAGTTCAGTGGCTGGCTGGAGAACTCGCCGGAGCGGTGGGATGTGCACGGCGTCTTCGTCCCGGAGCGCCCGCTGGACATCGCGAGTGAGGCGAAACGGCTGCGCACCGTCATGGACGAGTACGACGGCGTCAACCTCTTCGTCTCCGAGGGTGCGGGTGTCACCGAGATCGTCGAGGCGATGGAGGCGGGCGGGCAGGACGTGCCGCGCGATCCGTTCGGCCACGTCCAGCTCGACAAGGTCAACCCCGGCGCGTGGTTCGCCAAGCAGTTCGCCGACCAGCTCGGGGCCGACAAGGTGCTCGTCCAGAAGAGCGGCTACTTCGCGCGGTCTGCCGCGGCCAACGACGCGGACCTCGCCCTGATCAAGGACTGCACCACGTATGCCGTGGACGCGGCCCTGCGCGGCGAGTCCGGTGTCGTGGGGCACGACGAGGATCGCGGCGACGCGTTGCGCGCCATCGAGTTCGACCGGATCAAGGGCGGCAAGGCGTTCGACCCGTCCGTCGACTGGTTCACCGCTCTGCTTGCTGACCTCGGGCAGGCGTAGCACAGTCGGTGCCATGGCACCCACGTCCGCAGCCGAGGCCAACCCCAGCACCACGGCATACCGGGAGGCGCGTGACACGCTCGTCGCCCTCACCGGGCAGCACGATCGTGCGGTCCGCGAGTTCAGGTGGCCCGACGTCGGGGAGCGGTTCAGCTGGGCGGTCGACTGGTTCGACGCCATCGCACGCGGCAACGACGCCACGGCGCTGTGGATCGTGGAGGAGGACGGCTCCGAGCAGCGGCTGACCTTCGACGAGGTGGCCACCCGCTCCGACCAGGTCGCGGTCTGGCTGTCCGAGCTGGGCGTGACCAAGGGGGACCACGTGCTGCTCATGCTCGGCAACCAGGTTGAGCTGTGGGAGACCATGCTGGGGGTGTTCAAGCTCGGGGCCGTCATCATGCCGACCACGGCAGCGCTCGGGCCGGCCGACCTGCGAGACCGCGTCGACCGCGGCGCAGCCCGGGTGGTCGTGGCCAACGCCGCGGACGCCGCCAAGTTCGAGGAGGTGCCGGGCGACTACCTGCGCGTGTGCGTGGGCGAGGCGGACGGCTGGCACCCCTACACCGACGCGTATGCCGTGCAGCCGCACCCCTTCGAGACGGTCACCGCGACCACGGATCCCTTGCTTCTCTACTTCACCTCTGGCACGACCAGCAAGCCGAAACTCGTTGAGCACACTCAGGTCTCGTACCCCGTCGGCCACCTGTCGACGATGTACTGGATCGGCGCCCGACCGGGTGACGTGCACCTGGCCATCAGCTCGCCCGGATGGGCCAAGCACGCCTGGTCGTGCTTCTTCGCGCCGTGGATCGCCGAGTCCACGATCTTCGTCTACAACTACACCCGCTTCGACGCGGCGAGGCTGCTCGACCAGATCCGCCGGGCTGGTGTGACGACGTTCTGCGCGCCACCGACGGTGTGGCGCATGCTGATCCAGGCCGACCTCAGCGGAGGCAAGGGAGATCTCCGCGAGCTCCTGGCTGCCGGCGAACCGCTCAACCCCGAGGTCATCACCCAGGTGCAGCGGGCGTGGGACCTGACCATCCGCGACGGCTACGGCCAGACCGAGACCACGCTCCAGATCGGCAACATCGCCGGGGAGCCGCTCAAGCCCGGGTCGATGGGACGGCCCATGCCCGGTGTGCCCGTGGCGCTCGTCGACCCCCTGACGGGCGAGCTGGCCGACGAGGGAGAGATCGTGCTCGACCTGTCGCGGCACCCGGTCAACCTGATGACCGGCTACCTCGGCGACGACGAGCGCCAGGCCGAGGCGATGGCCGGCGGTTTCTACCACACGGGCGACGTGGCCCAGCGGGACGGCGACGGCTACATCACCTACATCGGACGCACCGACGACGTGTTCAAGGCGAGCGACTACAAGGTGTCGCCGTTCGAGCTCGAGAGCGTGCTCATCGAGCACCCGGCCGTGGCCGAGGCGGCAGTCGTGCCTGCGCCCGATGCGACCCGCCTGGCCGTGCCCAAGGCCTACATCGCCCTGGCCCCCGGGTGGGAGCCGGACGCCGAGACCGCGAAGGCGATCCTGGCGCATGCCCGCGGCCACCTCGCGCCCTACCTTCGAGTGCGACGCGTGGAGTTCTTCGAGCTGCCCAAGACCATCTCCGGCAAGATCCGCCGGGTCGAGCTGCGCGACCGCGAGCAGGAGGCCTTCGACGGTGGGCGTTCGTTGTCGCACGAGTTCCGCGACGACCAGTTTCCCGACCTCAAGGTGTGACGGGCGCCACACTCCGTGGGCGGAGCGGCGTTGGGCTGGAAGGGATTGCGACCGGCCGTGGATTTGGTCGGGCCCCTCGACTACTCTGGCCCCGTCGAACCGGAACCGCGGGTGGTCCTGTCCGACAAACAGTGGGGACCGGGGGGTTACCGACCGTTTGCCTGATGGGAAGTTGGCATGTTACGACTGGCCAAGGCCATGCCGGTGAGGACCTGTATCGCCGTCCACGTGCTCAGTGTCGACCCCGACCGTCGGGTGCTCCTCGACCGGGCCACGCCACCGGAGCAGCCGTTCTGGGGTCTGCCCGGCGCTGTCATCGAGGTGGGTGAGGATCCGGTCATCCGGGTCCGGCGGCTGGTTTCCGCAGCGGGTGCGCTGACCGCCACCAGGGCCGAGGTCATCGACGTCGAGAGCGTCGTCGAGGGAGACCTGCACGTGGTGCACCTGGTCTTCGAGTGCGGAGCCGAGCCCTCCCTGCTGCCCACCGTGACGGGTTCGTCCGCGCTGTGGTGGAGCCTTCCCGAGATCGTCGGCCTCAACCTGTCACCGCGGACCCGCAAGGCGCTGGCCTCGCGGTGGTCCATGATCTGGCCCGACACGTGAGCTGATCCCTCCACGCCCGCAGTGGTCATTCCGACATTACGGGCATCCTGGTGCGAGTGGGCGCGGTTGGTCTCACTGGCTGGCCCTTGAGGCCTTTCGAGGCCGTTGGACCCCGAGTACGGTGAAAGCGGCGGTCCGCCGGGTCCGCCGGGGTACTCGAGTAGGCCGGGGCTGCCTGTGCGGACCTACCCATATGCGTTTCACGTCGCCCTCGACGGCAACGGACTGAACGGTCTCGAGGGCAGGGCTGGCGTGTGCCTGTTCCACTACGACCCGGTGACCGGGGACCACGCCTACAAGGTCACCTACTTCTCCGGGGCCTCGGGCGGTCACGCGCCGAGCGTCGACCCGAGCAGGCGGATCGGGTTCCTGGGCAACACCGGTCAGCACCTGCTCTTCTACGACCTCGCGACGCTGGAGGAGGCCGACCGCGTCTCGACCCTGCGCTTCGAAGTACCTGACACCACCATCAAGGGCAGCACCCACGTCGTCTGGCTCGACGACACCCAGTTCGTCACCTCGATCGGCGAGCACCTGTGGAAGCTCGACGTGAACCGGCTGACCAAGGCCGAGCAGATCGCGCCGCACGGGCTCAAGATCCCCCACGCCATGAAGCGGACCGCCTCCGGTCGCTACATCGTCTACGGGGGGATGGACCACCCGACGAGGGGAGAGGCCAAAGAGGTCGGGATCCTCGACACGGTCACCGGCGAGGTGCGCAGGATCGTGCTGCCCACCACCTGCTGGCACGTGGTCTGCCACCCGGTCCTCGACGTCTTCTACGCGATCTCCTTCCGGGTCAATGCTGCTGACCGCTCCGACTGGGAGCACTGGGGCATGGCGTGGCTGCGGCAGTACGCCTTCGAGATCGACGCCGAGGACGGGCGCATCGTGCGCCACTGGGCCGCCGACCGCGACCTGCCGGCCCACATCAACTCCGACGTGACCATCTCCGACTCCGAGCTGATCTTCTGCACCGGCGGCAGCCACACGGTGGTCTTCGTCGACCTGCTCACCCTGAGCCAGCACCGGCTCATCGACGAACACCCCGGGGCGCTGGAGAGCCTGGCGCTCACCCGCCAGTCGGCGACGACCGTGGCCGAGTCCGTGATGCGGGGCAACTTCTTCAGCAACTCCCAGCTCTATGCCGAGTCGTTGCGGGTCAGTCGTGGCGCCCTGGTCGACGGCATCTACGCGTGCCAGCTCTCGGCCGACCAGACCCTGCTCTTCACGGCCAACCGGGGCCAGAACCACATCACCGTCTACGACTACCCCTCCCTGGAGGTCCGCGACCGGATCGTCATGCCGGAGCTCCAGGAGTTCGACTCGCGACTGGGGGCCTGGGGCGATCCTCGGCTGGGCTTCCACCACTCCTACCTCGTCAGCCCCGACGCACCACGTCCCGCAGGAGCCCTCTGATGGCCGACTACACGATCGACACCACCGTCTTCGGCGGGAACACGTTCAGCTCCGACGTCACCGCCGACGTCACCTCGACCCTCACGGGTCTCGACGGCATGAACCTCACCCTCGCCGGGGGCACCACCAACACCAACAACGGCGAGAACACCGTCCACACCGACTCGACCATCACGCTCCAGCCGGTCACGCTCGAACCGGTCACGACGACGTCCACCGTCAACACCACGTCGAGCGTGGACTCGACGTCCTCGGTCGACCTCAAGCCCGTGGCGGTGGACACCTGCGTCCGGCTCGAGCTCGCTCCCCCTCCGGCCACGGAGGTCTGCACGCCGTACGAACAGACCTGGGGGTGGTCGGTGCTCGGCCTGGAGCTCTTCGCGATCACCGTGCGAGGCAGCACGACGACGCACATCAGGCCCGAGCACCACGGTCCCGTCGTGATCGACCTGTGAGCCCCCCATGACGACCGCCCGTCGCAAGCCCACGAAGTCCGCCGGCGCCACCAAGGCGGCCGCCGCGCGAAAGCCAGGCACCGACCCGATCGTCCTGACCGGACCGCCCAGCCTGTTGCGCGCCACCGTCTCGGTCGAGAACACCGTCGACCAACGGGTCGCCGTCCGTGGACTGACCCTGCACCGCACAGGTCGACAGGCCCAGACCGGTTCCGGCGCCGCCCTGATCGCGCCGGGCGCGACGGCCGACCTGCCCGTGACGTTCCGGCTCGAGCCGGACACCCCACCGGGGGAGTACGCCGCGGAGGTCGAGGTCGGCGGCGTCCGCCGGGAGGCCGTGCTCCGGGTCGAACCAGACCTGTCGATGCACGTCTCGCCCCGGCGCGTCCTCGCCGAGGCCGGTCGTCACCCGCTGACCCTGACGGTGTCCAACGACGGCAACCTCACCATCGCCCTGGCCGCGGTCGTGCGCGCGCACACCGACGACGGCAGCCCGGACCCCGACGCCGGTCCCGACGTCACCCTCACACTGACGGCCGCGGCGACCGTGGCGCCCGGCACCACGACCGTCCTCGAGGGCCACCTCACGGTGCCCGAGGAGCTCGACCCGACCCGGCGGCATACCGCACGGATCCCTGTCGGCACAGCCGATCTCGACGTCATCATCCTGCCCCGCGACCCATCGGAGTGATCACCATGAGCACGACCGCACCCGAGTACCTCACCACCCTGCGCGACGGGTTCGCCGGCGCCGTGCAGCAGTGGATGGACCAGTCGACGACGGCCTGGGACCAGTGGTCACAAGCCTGGTCGCCGGTGGTGGCGGCCGTCGGCCTGGGTATGCCGGGTGCTCCCGCCGCCGCCCCGGGTCACCACAAGGGTGCCCACCACCACGAGGGTCACCACCGTGGCGAGAAGGACTGTGGCGCGAGGGACTGTGGGTGTCACGACAGCTGTGGGTGTGGGGATGCCTGCGACTGCTGCGTACCGGAGGCCGATGTCGTCGTGCATGCCAGGGCAGGGGAGGTGCGGGTGGTGCCGTTCCGGCTGCACAACCCGTGGCGGAGGGAGCGTGAGGTGACCCTGGAGGTCGGGCCCTGGCACGGCTGCTCGGGCGACGACCTCGAGATCCGGGCCGTCCTGGAGGACGAGAAGCTCGTTCTGGGCCCCTGCGAGGACCGGATCGTCCGGCTGCTCATCTCGACCCGGGGCTCGTCCGACGACGGATCGTCGGACACCAAGGACACCAGGGGCACGAAGGGCACGAAGGACGTCAAGGACGGCAACACCACCGCGGTCCCTGTCGACGTCGTCGCCGGCACAGCACGGCGGACGACCGACGTGGACTCGTGCGCCAGCGCCTACGCCGACGTCCGCTTCGAGGGCTGCGCCCGGCCGCAGCGCGTGGCCGTCGTGGTGCTGCCCGCGGACTGCGACGCGGTCGAGGTCGGGTGTGACTGCGGATGCTGCTGCTAGGAGGACCGAGATGACCGACTCGAAGAACACCACCGCTGCGGACGAGACCTTGGCGCGCATCACCGAGCTCGCCCGACAGGCCCTGCAGGCCCAGGCAGCCCTGGCCAAGCAGTCCCTCGAGCTGGGGCGGGCGACCCTGTCCGGCGACGTGGAYCGGTCGTCGACGAGCCGGGCCTACCTCGACGCCGTCAGCCGCGAGGGTGCGCGCTACTGGCGGGAGGCGGGAGCGCTCGGCTTCGACTACGCGAGCGAGCTCATGGCTCTGGGCACGCGGAGCGCGGCCCGGATCATCAGCGACGCCACGACGGCCGGTGCGGGCTCCCGGAGCCGCCGAGGCAGCGCCGAGACCCGCAACGGCTCCGCCCCACCGGCGCCCCAGGCTGACGAGGACGACGGTGTGCGGCGGTCGCGGGTGCTCCTGCGCGCCGCCGTGGGGCAGACCGCGCAGTCCTCGGTGACGGTGGTGAACCGCCACCCGCGAGCGCGCCGGGTGGAGCTGGAGCCGAGCGAGCTGCGTGACGCCACGGGCACGGTGGTCGCGGTGACCCTGACCGTCGACCCGGACCGCGTCACCATCCCGGCCGGCGGTGAGTACCAGGTGCGGATCGAGGCCAACCTCGACGAGGACGTGGTGCAGCCGGGTGAGCAGTACGTCGGGCGCGTGGTGGTCAGCGGCGGCGACGAGGCCACGCTGGAGGTGACCGTCGAGGTCGCGGACTGAGCTCGTCCGCCGCCCCCAGAGGGGCTGCCACCAGGTCTCGCGCGGCGCGCACCTCGGGGTGCAGCCGCAGGCCCTCGCGCGCCCACCGCGGCAGGTCGGGGCTGACCGCCAACCACGCGAGCGAGGCGGCGACCGCGGCGCGAGCCGGACGGGCGGCATACCCCAGGTCGTGGGCCTTGGCCGAGGTGTACCAGTAGAACCGGCCGACCGTGGAGGCTTCCTCGCGCGTGGTCAGTGGAGTCTCGTCGCGCAGCCCGGCCCACCACTCGGCAGCCGCGGACAGCGCCCATGCGCTCCCGGCCGGCATCTCCGCGAACGGTCCGGGCAGCCCCGAGAGGTCGGCGACGAGGCTGTGCAGCATCCGCCAGCTGAGGTCCTCGCCGCCGAGCAGGTAGCGCTCGCCGGCGACGCCACGTTCGAGCAGCGCGACGTGGCCGGTGCCCACGTCGCGCGCGTCGACCACGTTGCAACCGCCGGCGAAGGTGCTGCGCGTGGGGTCGAGCAGGTAGCGCAGCACGATGGCGTTGCTGGGCGCCAGGCGGGTGAACGGGCCACCGAGGACGACGGTCGGCAGGGCCAGCACCACGGGGAGGCCGAGACGGTGCCCGGTCTCCAGCGCCACCTCCTCCTGGGCGACCTTGCTGGCGTAGTAGGGGGGCGCGGGTTCGGTGCCGAGGTGGTCGCGCTCCGACCTGGCCCGGGGGAGCAGGCTCGAACCGCGGGTGACCGACGAGGTCGTGACGACGACGCGGGAGACGCCGGCGGCGGCGGCCGCTTCGAGGACGGCGCGTGTGCCCTCGGTGTTGACCTGCTCGACCTCGCCCGCACGCGCCGAGCCGAAGGCGTAGACGGCAGCGCAGTGGACCAGGCCGTCGCAGCCCCGCAGCGCCCTGGTGAGGGCAGCCCCGTCGGTGAGCGCAGCAGCAGCCCTCGACACGGTGAGCCCGCCGATCCTCAGGATGGCTTCATGCCCATCGGGGTCGGGCCGGGTGATGGCCAGGACCTCGTGACCGGCCGCGAGAGCGGCGCTCGCGACCTGACCGCCCACCATGCCGGTGGCCCCCGTGACGGCGATCTTCACCGGCTCCCCCTGACGTGCCGGAAGCCCTGGGCATCGACGTGGTCGTCGTGGTCGTCGTGCGCTGTGGTGTGGGCGCCCTCGTCATCGGGTTCGCCCAGCCATTGGCTGACGGCGCCGAGCAGCAGGTAGAGGGCCTGCGTGAGCAGCGGTTCGGTCGGGTCCATCGGCGGGCGGCCGATGCGGAACTCGCGTCCCTCGAAGCAGGCCTCGAGGTTGTCGAAGGTCGTGGTGAAGAACCGTCGGTAGGCCTCCTCGAGGAGCGGGTTGCGCAGCTCCGGGAGCGCCGCGAGGTCCACGCCGGACCATGCCGCGGGGAGGGCGAACAGCTGTCGGCCACGCACGACGGCGTGAGTGCCGGCCGGGGTGCGCGTGAACGTCAGGCTGCCGTCGTCGAACTCGGCAGAACCGTTGGGGCTGTGGACAGTTCGCCACGTGAGTCGCTGCCAGTCGGCGCTCCGCTCCACCAGCTCGATCTTGCAGACGTCGATCGGTTCGCCACCCCAGGCGGCCAGGTAGTTGGGCTGGGGGAGGTACAGGTTGCGCTCGGCTTGTCGCGTTCGAGCGACGACCGAACTCGCCGGGCCCTCGTGCGTCGCCGACCTGTCAGCCACGCTCGACAGGACGACCCGCCGGCCACCCAGGTAGTCGGCCATCAGGCTGATCCCGGCAGCCACGTCCACGCGGGCGACGAACTCGTCGAAGTCGGCCCTGATGTCGCGCCCCACCTCGAAGACCGTCGCTCCGTCGACGAGGCGCCAGCGCATGCCGTCGGCATTGGCGGGCAGCCCGTCGAGCACGGCCTCGAACGGTGCGACGAAGGCCGGGAGGCCGTCGAAGTCCCCCACCGGGTATGCCGTCGGGTCGAAGCCCAGCGGCACCTCCCGTCGGTCGACGGTCGCCTTGTCAGCCCCGGTCGCCCACGCGAGCGTCCCCTGTCGGAGGGTGGCGACTCCGCCCAGGACGGTCGTGAGGGGCAGGTGACCGACGGGGTCCTCGGCGGCGCCGACGAGCGGTGTCAGGGCGGCCCGCACGGTGGAGAGCACGGGGTCGGGTGGCCGCGCCCCGTCGTCCGGTCCACCGGTGGCCGCGCTCAGCACGCGTGCCAGGCGCGGCTCCGTCGCGACCGACCGCGCGGCGGCCCGGGCGAGGGGGTGGGCCGCGTGCGCACCGGCGAGCGGCGTGAGCAGCCCCTCGGTCCGCCCGCCCGGGGCACCGTGAGCCAGGATCGACCGCTCCATCAGCCCTGACACGGAACGGTCGAGTCCCAGCAGGGCGGCACAGGCGCCGTCGGCCGCGAGCACCTCGGTCGCGACGACGAGCGCCTTGCTGTCGATGGACCGGGGCAGTCGTGCGCCGTCCGGGCCGACGCTGGCGGACAGTGCATCCACTACCGCGAGGGTGGGCGTGACGTGGGCGAGCAGGTCGGCGGCGACGTCGGCGGGTTCGGCGCCGGCCACCTCCGGTGCCGCACCCAGCAGCGTGGCCAGGCACGCGGCATACCCGTGCACGAGGTCGGTGACGGCACGGGCGACCACCACCCTGGAGCCGGCCTCCACCCACAGCCGCGAGACCTGGCGTCCGGACAGCACGCTGGCATCGGGCACCGGCGCCTCGACGAGAGCGGCGCCGAGGTCGACGACGTCGTAGGCCCGACCCCGGGGCGTGCGGCCCACGAGACCTGCCAGGCGCGCGAGGTCGGCCACCGAGTGGTGGCCGCGGTCGCGGTCGTAGGAGTGCAGGCTCGTGCCGACCGTCACCGGCGCGCAGCCCTCGTCGTGCAGCAGGTCGACCACCGCATGGACCACGGCGGCGCTCACGGGTGTCGGCTGGCAGAGGCGGGCGAGGACGACGGCCGGTCCCTCCCAGGAAGGGGCCAGCCGGCTGGTGGCGGAGGCCAGGGCGTCGACGTCCGCGCCCCTGACCACGATGCAGGCCAGCGGATCCCGGCTCGGCACGCCCCGTGGTGCCACTCGTCCATGAAACCAGCGCGACCTCGCCAGCGACAGGGGCGCGGGCCCGTGGATGGGCCGCCTGGGAGCCCGGCGGGCGGCGTGGCGGGCTGGACAGGACGGCTGAGCGTCCTACTCTCGAGAGAGGCCGGTTCCCAACCCCGAGGGGGTGCGCCCATGCGCACAGCACTCGCCCACCTGCACGTCCCCCACCACGAGACCCGGTGGTGGCTGAGCCACAGCGCCGCCGTCATCGCCGCTGCGGTCCTGCTCGTCTACCTCGCTGCGGTCCTGCTCGTCATCGCGGGGGTACTGCTCTTCACCTGACCTCACCAGCGTCGGTCGACCCACTCCTGCAGGTGGGGACGCTCTGCGCCGATCACCGTCGAGTCCCCGTGCCCGGGAAGCACCACTGTGTCGTCGGGCAGGCTGAACAGGCGCTCGCGGACCGAGTCGATGATCGTGTCGAAGTCGCTGTAGTCGTGCCGGGTGGCTCCGGGCCCGCCCGGGAACAGGGTGTCGCCGGTGAAGACCACCCCGAGTGACGGGGCGTGGAAGCAGACCGACCCGGGCGTGTGGCCCGGCGTGTGGAGGACGTGCAGCTCGACGTCGCCGACCGTCAGCGTCTGGCCGTCGGCCAGCTCACGGTCGGGGGTCACGGGATAGAGCTCGTCCCACAGGAACCGGTCCCGTGGATGCAGGTATGCCGGGGCGCGCGTGCCGTCGCACACCTCGCCGACCGCGTCGAGGTGGTCGAAGTGCCCGTGGGTGATGAGGACACCCTGCACCCGCTGCTCACGGGGGATCGACTTCACGATCGCGCGGCCGTCGTGCCCCGCATCGATGACCAGGCACTCCGCGTCGTCGCCGATGACCCAGGTGTTGTTCTCGAGGGTGAGCTGACCCGCGGGTCGGTCGAAGGTGCCTGCGGTGACGACGCGCTGGATGCGCACGCCGCCCGGGGAAGGTGCGATGTCCGGCATACCCCCATCCTCGCGCACCTAGGTGTGGTCACCTGCAGAGGCCCGGTCGCGCCCAGCGGCCTCGTCGCGGCGCAGCAGGCCCAGCGGCAGCAGCAGCCAGTTCACGAGGAACAGCAGGAGGATGGCGCTCGCGGCCGCGACCGCCCCGTCCCTGCCGGTGACGACGTCGAAGATGACGAACGCCACCGTGCTGACCGCCAGGGCGAGGGCGACCAGGCCGATGCGCGCGCAGACGTGGGCGATGGCGACGAGGGTGGCCTTCTCGCGCCTGCGGAACAACAGGCGGTGGGATGCAACGGGGGCGACGAGGAACGCCGTGGCGACCACCGTGAGGCAGAACGCGACGAGGTAGACCGCTTGGTCGACGTCCTCGATCTCGGTGAACCGTTGCTGGAACGGCAGGGTCAGCAGGAAGCCCGCCAGGATCTGGACGCCGGTCTGCACGACGCGCAGCTCCTGGAGCAGCTCGTCCCAGTTGCGGTCGAGCCTCTCCTCTGGGGTCTCGTGGCGACCACGGTTGAGAGGTTCCTCGGTCATGGTCCAGATGTACCCCAGATGTCCCGGTCCAACCAGCGCAACGGGAAAGGTCTGTACCTGCGGTTCGCGCCGGGTGAGGATGGCACCGTGACGACTCGGATGGTCTTGTCGGGGTGCCTGCTGCTGGCGGCCACCGGCTGTGGCGTCGCCGGGGACACGCCCGCGGGCGGTTCGAGCTCGCCCGCCACTCGGTCGTCGTCCGCCCCGTCCTCGTTCACCGAGGACCTCACCGTCACGTCACCGCCGGGCCGAGGGGGCGTGATCACGGTCCGCGGCATCGTGGAGGACGGGGTGGAGTCCGGCTGCCTCCTGCTGGGCGAGGGCGAGGGGCCTTACGTGCTGGTGGGTCATACATCGGGACTGGCGGCCGGGGACACGGTCACCGTGCGCGGCGCCGTCATGACCGGCCTGGCAACCACCTGCCAACAGGGTCAGCCCCTGTGGGTCGACGAGGTGCTGGAGCGCTGAACGCACTGGACCCCGCAGCCACGAAGGGCTGCGGGGTCCAGTGGTGAGGCGGGTTACGGCGTGACGCCGCCGACCACGACCGAGCCGGTGCCGAGCACCGCGCCCTGGCCGGAGAGGACGCGCATCTCGCCGAAGAGCTGACGACCCGCAGCGGGGGCTGCGTTCGCCGTGAGCTCGCCCGTAACCGCCGCCGAGGCACCGGGCGCGAGGTCGAGGACGGTCGCGGGGACCGTCAGCGAACCCAGCGCGGGGCTGAAGAACACGTCGAGGTAGTCGTACTGCGTGCTGCCGCTCGGGACTGCGTACCCGTCGACCCTGACCGTGTAGGTGGCCGCCACCGGGTTGGTGATGGTCACCGACTCCTCGGAGTCGCCGTCGGCCTGCTGGGCGACGATGGCGCCGGCGCGCAGGACGAACAGGTCGAGGTCGGCGCCCTGGTCGGACGGCCGCCCGATCGTCGCCGTGAGGCGCGTGGCGCCCGCGGGAACGACGACCTGGAACTCCTGCACCTCGTGGTTGGCGATCGTCTTGCGACCCGAGACCGCGCTGCCCAGGACCCCGCCCTGAGGCGTGGCGCTGACCTGGCCGAACTGGTTGGTCACCGTCCACGACACCGGAGCCGGCTGGCCCGCCGTCACCGAGGCGAGGGTCTGGGACGCCGGATCGACGACCACACCCTGGACGGCGGCGGCGATGGTGAACGGGTTGGCGAGGGTCGGCGTCGTGCGCCGTGCCTCGATCTCCAGCTCCCAGATGCCGGGCAGCGGGTTGGCGTAGCTCCGTGAGGTGCTGTTGCACGCCGGGTCGCTGAAGTTGGTGAAGCACACCAGCGACGACGTCGACTCGACCGGAACGCCGTACGGGTTGAAGGCGATCCAGCGAACCTGGCCACCCGCCTGCACGCCGCTCAGGTTGACCTGCAGGGCCTTGGCACCCTGCGGGACGGTCACGTAGACCTTCTTGGTGAGGTTGCGCTCGACCGAGCCCGACGTGGTCTTCGCGTAGGACGGTGCCGCGAGGTCCTGCGAGAGGACCACGGTGAGCAGCACGCGCTGGTCGACGACCTTGGTTGCGGGGTCGTCGATCTCGAGGATGGCCGAGTGGGTGCCCGGAGTGCTCGTGCGTGCCTTCACCGGGATGTCGACCGTTTCACGCATGGGCATCGGACGGCTGCTCGTCGGCAGGGAGAAGGTGCCGTCGTTGCCGACGAGGCGCAGGTTGTGCGTCACCCGGCCACCGGCTCCGCTGGTGCGCGTCGCCTTGACGACGTACGTCTTGTACTCGCCGGAGACCTGGCCACCGTGTGCTGCGTCGCAGCGGTTGTAGACACCAGGACCCTGGTTCGGCGTTGCCAGGAGGTCCGACAGCGGGGTGCAGACCGGGGCGGTCGTGGTGATGTCCTGCGCGGACGGCTTGGTCTTGAGCAGCTCCCAGGCTCCAGGGACGTCCACCTGACCGGCACCCTGCCCGATGGCCTCGACGTTCTGGGCGTAGTCGGCCGAGGTGTAGAGCGAGTCGCGCACCTGTCGCGTGGTCACGCCCACGCCGGTGGCCTTGGCGGCCGACAGGAGCAGAGCCACGCCGCCGGCAGTCTGCGGTGACGCCATCGACGTGCCGTTGAAGTGCGCGTAGCCCGGAGGCAGCGAGTAGCCGGTCTCGGGGACCGCGCCACCGGGCTGCCACGTCGGGATCGAGGAGACCGCCGACCCGGGTGCCATGACGTTGGGCTTGAAGCCGCCGTCCTCCCGCGGTCCGCGCGAGGAGTAGTTGTGCAGCGCCAGGGCAGAGGAGACCTCTGCGCCGTAGTTGGACAGCCAGGTCTCCTTCGTCACCGAGGAGGCGACGCTGATGACCTTGGAAGCGACCGACGGGTCACCGATGGAGTTGATGCCGGGACCGCTGTTGCCGGCCGAGATGACCAGCTGGACGCCGCCGTCGATCAGGGCGTCGTAGAGCCGGGCCCGGGCGTTGTTGCCGTCGTTGAGGGCCGGCAGGCCACCGATGGACATGTTGATCACGTCGACGCCTCGCTTCTCGGCGAGGTCGACCATGCCGTCGGTCAGCGCGACCGCGGTGCAGCCACCGCCCCACGAGCAGGCACGGGTCGAGACGATCTTGGCGCCGGGCGCCTGACCGTCCATCGCTCCGCCGAACAGGCTGTGCCCGGCGGCGATGCCGGCGACGTGGGTGCCGTGCGCGGCCTCGACGACGCCGATGTTGACGAAGTCGGCCTTCTGGCCGGGCAGGCCCGCAGGGGACAGGTCGACGTCCTCGCGGTACTCGACCGTGAAGGGCATCGACTCGGCGATGGGCGTTGCCGGGTTGTCCGTGCCGAAGTGGCCGACGTCGAAGTGCTCCTTGTAGGGCCGCATCTTCTCCGTGGCGGAGAACGTCTGGTCCTGGTTGGCGTCGACCCAGATGTCGTGGGTGGCCTCGTCGTAGAGGATGCCCCAGCGGTCGGTCTTGTCACCGTCGCGGTTGAAGTCACCCGCGGCCTCGTCGTTGGCCGAGATGCTCTCCGCCACGCGCTGGAACTTGTAGGTGCCGGCGGGCGAGGTCCACGTGCCGGCGACGCCGGACACCGTGAAGCTGGGACCGGTCACCGACGTGAGCATGGCGCGCCAGGACCCGTCGCTCTCGAGCAGCGGATCGGTGCCCGTGACCCAGTCGACGATCTTGCGCTCTCCGGTGCTGGTGGTCTGCAGGGCCGGGTGGTCCAGGTCGACGCCGGAGTCGATGACGCCGATGGTGATGCCCCGCCCGTCCCACGTGTTGTGGGCGTTCTTGAAGGCGACCGAGCCGATGTCGCGGGTCGGCATGTAGGGGTTGTCGTTCGGGGTGCCGGCACCGGGTGCGGGCTGGGGCGCTGCCTGAGCTGCCGCGGACGGCTGCTCCGCCTCGGGCCTGGGGAGCGGAATCGACTCGTTGAGGTCGACCGCGAGGACGGTCGAGGACTTGGCGAGGACGTCGACCTTGCCGGTCGGCACGCTGGCGCTGACGTAGCCGTACTTGTCGCTGACCTTGGCGACCCAGCCGCCGGCGGCCCTGATGCTCTTGGCGGTCGCGGTTGCCTGCCCCTTGCGGGTGGCGACCATGATGGTCACGCGCGGCGTGCCCTTGTCCTGGGCCCGGGTGAGCAGCTCGCGGTCGTGCTGACCGAGCTTGTCGTTGGCCTTCGGCTTCTTGATCTTGCCCTGGGCCGTTTGGGCCGTGGGGGTCTTGTCATTGCCGGCTACGCGGTCTCCGGGGTCTGCGCCCGCCATGGGGGCAGTTGCTGCTGCGACAAGTCCTGCCGCAGCGATCCCAGCGATCGTCGTGATGCCGCGGCGCGTGATGCGTCGTCCGGTCACGGTGGTGTCCCTTCAGTCATCCTGCAGGTCCTCCTGAGCTGCAGGCGTCGCACCCGGGTTGGCCGGGGCGAACCGAGTCAGTGTCACCCGGCTCGGGGCCGGCGACGAGGGCGGTTTGGGTAAATTCTTCGTAAGTAACTGCTGGTCAGCGCCCCGCGCCGACAAATGCGTTGCCTGCCCGGGTGGCAACGCCGAGGATCATGGCCATGGCCACGACGTCTCAGTTCTTCGCGCTCTGCTTCGACGCGCTCGACCCACTGGGTCTCGCGCGCTTCTGGGCAGGCGTCCTGGGCCGGGAGCTGGTCCACGACCCCGACGACGGCATCACGCTCGTGCCGGACGAGGACCCCGGGTTCCGGATCCGGTTCCTCCCGACCCAGGAGCCCAAGGACGTGCCGAACCAGATCCACCTCGACCTGACGAGCACCTCGCCTGAGGACCAGGCGCAGACGGTGGCCAGGGCGCTCGAGCTCGGCGCCCGTCACATCGACATCGGCCAACGCCCCGAGGAAGGGCACGTGGTGCTCGCCGACCCCGAGGGCAACGAGTTCTGCGTCATCGAGGCCGGCAACAACTTCCTTACCGGCTGCGGATTCATCGGGGCCGTCAACTGCGACGGTTCGCAGGCGGTCGGCTACTTCTGGAGCCAGGCGCTGGGCTGGCCGCTGGTCTGGGACCAGGACGAGGAGACCGCGATCCAGTCCCCGGCCGGCGGATCGAAGATGTCATGGGGCGGTCCACCAGTGAGGCCCAAGACCGGCAGGAACCGGCTGCACCTCGACCTCGCGCCACGACTCGACGGCGACCAGCAGGCAGAGGTCGACCGCCTCGTCTCCCTCGGCGCGACCCGAGTCGACCTCGGTCAGGGCAACATCAGCCCGGGTGAGGTCGGCCGGGTGGAGATGCTCGATCCCGACGGCAACGAGTTCTGCGTCCTGACGCCCCGCTAGGCGAGCCTCGGCGCAGGCGGCGACCACGCGGCATACCCCTCGCTTTGCCGCCCCGTTGCATCTTCCTTCCGGCGTCGAAGGGTCGTAGGTTGCAAATCGTGCGCGACAACGAGGTCGTGACACACGAAGGGAGTCACCCATGCGTAGAGGACGCCTGCTCGCCACGGCTACCGCCGGGGCGATGGTCGCGGCCGGAATCACCGGTGCAGTGACAACAGCCTCGGCAGCGACGACGGCGGTCACCGCCGCCGATGCGGCAGCAAACTATGTGGTCCTGCTCGACGCCGGAGCGTCGACGTCGGACGTCGCCGCCCAGCTCAGCGCGGCCGGAGCCACCGTCACCCGAGCCAACGCCGCGATCGGCCTGATCAGCGTGACATCGCGCGACGGAGCTTTCCGCGCCTCCGCGGGCGCCATCTCCGGGGTCAAGGGTGTCGCCTCAGACGTGTCCATCGGCTCCACGCCGCAGGGCGCCGGGCCCAAGGACGCCGTGGAGCGCGAGCACCTCGCCGCGGCCTCGACCACGAAGGGCTCGGGCCAGGCCAAGCACGAGGCGAGCAAGTCCGGCGAGGATCCGCTCGACAGCCAGCTGTGGGGCATGGACATGCTGAACCGCTCCGCGGCCCACGCCATCGAGAGCGGCGACAAGCGCGTCACCGTCGGCATCATCGACACCGGTGTGGACGGCAACCACCCGGACCTCAAGGCCAACTTCGACTCGGCCAAGTCGCGGAACTTCACCACCGACATCGTCGGCATCGACGGTCCGTGTGAGTACGCCGGCTGTGTCGACCCGGCCGACGTGGACGACAACGGTCACGGCACGCACGTCGCGGGCACCATCGGCGCGGCGCTCAACGGGCTCGGCGTGAGTGGTGTGGCTCCTGACGTGACCCTGGTCAACGTCCGAGGCGGCCAGGACAGCGGCTACTTCTTCCTCGGCCCGGTGACCAGCGCGCTCACCTACTCCGGTGACGTCGGCATCGACGTCGTCAACATGTCCTTCTACGTCGACCCGTGGCTGTACAACTGCGCCAACGGCGCGCCGCAGGACTCGGCTCCGGCCGTGGCCGACCAGCAGGTCATCATCGAGGGTATGACGCGTGCGCTCAACTATGCGTACGCCCACGGTGTGACGCAGGTGGCGGCCCTGGGCAACGACCACGACAACATCTCGAACCCGCGGCACGACTTCTCCAGCCCGGACTACGACAACCCGGACTTCTCGTGGGACAACACGCCCTACGAGCGGACCATCGACAACGCCACCTGCAAGGACCTGCCGGTCGAGGGCCCGCACGTCATCGGCGTGTCCGCGCTCGGGCCGTCGGGCAAGAAGGCCGACTACTCCAACTGGGCCACGGACCTCACGTCCGGTGAGCTCGAGGTGTCTGCGCCCGGTGGATGGTTCCGGGACGGCTTCGGCACCCCGACCTACCGCACCAACGGCAACCTGATCCTCTCCACGGCTCCGCTGCACGTGCTGCAGGCCGAGGGACTGGTCGACGCCGACGGGACCATCAACGAGGACGGTGTGGCAGTGGGTGTCCAGCGCGACTGCGTGACCAAGGGTGCCAACAGCGCCTGCGGCTACTACCAGTTCCTGCAGGGCACCTCGATGGCGTCACCGCACGCCGCCGGCGTCGCCGCCCTTGCGGTCAGCGCCCACGGCACCGTGGACGGCAACCGCGGCATGACCATGTCGCCCGACGCAGTGGCGTCGCTCATGATGGCCACCGCCACCAACCACGCCTGCCCGCCCGGCGGCGTGCAGTCCTACCTGCAGGAGGGCCGTTCGGCTCAGTTCACCGCCACCTGCAACGGCACCGACGACTTCAACGCCTTCTACGGCGCGGGGATCGTCAACGCCCTGGGAGTGGTGCAGTAGCAACGTAGTTCGTCCCATGACGCAGCAGGCCCCGGCGCACTCGCCGGGGCCTGCTGCATCAACCCCCACGGGGTTGCACTGCGACGGGGTGAGTGACTGGTCCTGCCCCCGGCGGTCCGGTTGCTACCGCGTGACCTCGATGCTGTCGGCGATCACGTAGAACCGAAACCTGGTCCGGCCAGCAGGGCCCCGGTCGGACGGAATCGGGTTGGCCTCGAACCACTGCCGGTATTTCTCGTACTCGTCCCGGTCCTCGAAGTGCATCTCCGCAATTCTATAGAACGTCAGCGCGTCCGCGCCGGCAGGGCTGCCGCTCGAGGTGGCCTGGACCCGCGCGACCACCTTGTTCAACACGAGGCGACGCAGGTACGGATTGCTCAGCAGGTCGGGAGCGTGCACGTCGAACAGCCACCGCTCGTACTCCTCGGGGGTGACTCCCTCTTCGACGTCGTATCCCAGCAGCGCCTTGAACATCAGTACATCCGACCATCGGCGCCGACGTCCCACGTGAACGACTGGGCCCCGTCCCCGAAGCCTTCTATCCTCACTCGGTGCGGGCGCAGACTGACCCCGACCAGATCGTCGACCACCTCGTCTCCGCCGCGATGCGGTGCCCGGTCGAACCCCCGAGCGCGTTGCTCCCCGACGCGCTCCTCGTAGCGCGCCACCGTCCACTCGTCAGGCATGAATCGGACGTCCCCACGGACTGAGACCACGCGGGGCGGGAGCTGGTTGATGTCGAACACGTGCGGCGACTCGTTCGACGCGCCCGGTGCGGGTGATCCGATCCAGCTGACCAGGGTCCGGGCGTCCTTGCGCCACTGAGCAATCCGGCGGTGCGTCCGCCGCTGCACGAGCGTGACGGACCAGTCGGATTCGAGGAACGCGGTCATCGTGCGCATCACCGGGTAACCGTCGGGACCGATCGTTGTCACCTGTGCGAAGGCCGCCTCCGTCTGGACGAACGACTGGGCGCGAGCGAAGGCTGCACGAATGTGTTGCTGTTCAACACCATTCATGACGAGGTCACCGCTGTCCGCGTCATCCCATCCACATCCCGCCGTTGAGGTCGATGATCGCCCCGGTGACCGAGGAGCCCGCAGAGGAGCACAGCCAGGCTGCCGTGCCGGCCACCTCATCCGGCGAGGCCACGTGCCCCAGTGGGACCTGTGTGAGCAGGGCAGCCAGTTCGTCGTGGGTGAGCCGGTCCAACATCGGGCTGGACACCGGTCCGGGCGCAATCGCATTCACTCGGATGCCGCGGCTCGCCTGATCCTTGGCAAGGTGCCTGGTCAGTCCGATCAACCCTGCCTTCGCGGTCGCGTAGGCAGGTCCTGACAGGCGGTTCCCCCCGTGCCTGCCGTTCACCGAGCTGAGCAGGACGACGGATCCGCCCCGACCCATGAGCGGGAGCACCTGCCGGCACACCACGAACGCGGACGTGAGGTTGTCGTAGATGACGCGGCTCCAGTCCTCGACCGAGGTCTCCTCGATGCCGCCAGAACCAACCGAGCCAGCCGCGTGCACGACGTTGGTGATGCTGTCCACGCCGGTGAGGGCGGCGGCGACCGAGGCCGGGTCGGCTGCGTCGTGACCGCGGGCGCGGTCGATCACCACGACGTCGTCCCCTTGCGCCAGGAACTGGGTGACGCAGGCGCGCCCGATCCCTCCGTCACCGCCGACCACCAGGGTCCTGTGCTGCACGCCAACGTTCTAGCACACGCGTGGTCGCACCCGTGGCAACGGCGGTGTGCTCAGGTTTCTTGGATACTTCCGGCTGCAACGTGGAATGATCCCGGCGTGCCCGATGACGAGAACTCGACCAGCAGCGGAATCGACCGTGCCATGCAGGTCATCTATGAGGTGGCCTCGTCCAACGAACCGGACGTCGGCGTCTCCGAGCTGGCGCGATCGCTGGGCCTCAGCAAGGCGGTCGTTCACCGCGTGGTCCGTACGTTGGTCGCCGCCGACTTCTTCTCCTTCGACGAGAAGCTCAGGCGTTACCGGCTCGGTCCCGGCGCCGTCAGCGTCGGCCTCGCGGCACTCGCCCAGATCGAGGTGCCCAAGGTGGCTCAGCCGTTCCTGGAGCGCCTCGTCGAGGAGACCGATGAGACAGCGACGCTGTCGGCCCGATACGGAGACAAGCGGATGTACCTCTCGCAGGTGCTTTCCCCGCAGGAAATCCGGATGTCGGTGCAGCTCGGCCGGCTGTACCCCCTGCACGCGGGAGGCTCGTCCAAGGCGATCCTCGCTGCCCTGGATGTCGAGCAGCAACGGCGATACGTCCACTCGGTGTCCTTGGACGCATTGACCGGCGTCACGATCACGGACCCGGACGAACTGCTTCGCGAGCTTGCCGAGATCTCCCGCCGTGGCTTCTCGGTCAGCCTGGGGGAGCGCCAGGCCGGCGCGGCGTCGGTGGCTGCTGCCATCCACGACGCCACCGGCAAGGTTCAGGGTTCGATCTCCGTGTGCGGCCCCGTGAATCGCATCGACAGCGCCAAGATCGACCGGTTCGGCCCCCTCGTGGCCGAGGCGGCCAAGAACATCTCCCGCCAGCTGGGCTACCGCGGCGAGTAGGCGCCACCCCTCAGAGGTGAGGGGTCGCGTGGAGGGCGATCACTGAGCGCCGCTCGATCGAGCGGTGCTCTCCGCGTTCCCGGCGTTCCCGGCGTTCCCGGCGTTCCCGGCGTTCCCGGCGTGCTCGGCGTGCTCGGGCCGCAGCGCATGTGGTGCTCGCGCCCGAGATGGCTAGCCCCGGTCGGTATGCCGGATCCGGGACAGCGCTCTGAGGCCTGGGTCTCAGTTCCGAAACAGACTCTTGACCTGTGCCCAGCCGTCGCCTAATCTCATCGCGTGGCGGTACACCGTTCCGATCAGCGAAACGACCGAGATTGCACAGGCGTCGTTGTCACTGGGATCGAGAACCCCACGACCGGTCCGGCCCCCGCCGCGCCGTCCAGCAGTTGACAGGAGTTCCCCCCATGGATCGTCGTAGCTTCCTGACCACCAGTGGCCTCATCGTCGTCTCGAGCGTGGCGGGAGGATCTGTGCTCGTTGGCTGCGCCAACGGAGGAGCTACGAGCACCGCCGGCAAGTCGCCGGGCAACGCGAAGCTGAAGAACCTCGTCTACGTGACGCCCTTCCAGCACATCATTTCCCACGCCGACGTGTACGTCGCCAGCCAAGAGGGGTACTTCGAGGAAGCCGGCCTCTTCATCACACCGGTCGGTGGCACGGGGACGGCGAGCTCCGTGTCCCAGGTGGCGGCGGGCCAGGGCGTCTTCGGCAAGGCCGCGGCGATCATCACGGCACCCCTGATCGCAGACCAGGGCACGGAGATCATCACGGTCGGGCAGAAGGACCACAAGAGCCAGTACAGCGTCGCCTCCGACCCGGCCAAGCCGCTGAAGCACCCGAAGGACTGGCAGGGCAAGTCGATCGGTGTCATCTCCAAGGGCGGCACCACCGAGCTGCTGCTCGATGCGATGTCGGTGGCCGCTGGCCTCGACCCCAAGAACGTCACCAAGAAGGTCACCGGCGCGGACGCGGGCTCGTTGGAGTTCCTCCGCCGCGGCGAGGTCGACGGCTTCATCACGTTCATCGGGTCGGAGACGGCCTTCAAGAAGATGAAGGTCGACCTGCACTACCTCAACACCGGCGATTTCGCCCCCATGCCCGGCGACAGCTACTTCGTCAAGAAGAGCGACGCCGAGAGTCAGGGGCAGATCATCACCGACTTCCTGGGCGCCTGTCGCAAGGGATGGGAGTTCATGGCCCAGGAGAGCAACATCGACAAGGTCCTGTCGGCCGTGAAGGCCTTCAACCCGATCGAGGTCCAGGACAAGGAGCTCGCGGCCATGAAGGTCAAGGCCGAGGTCGCTGTCTCCACGCCCGCCAACGGCAAGTTCCTGAGCATCGACATGCCAGCGTGGGAGTCGGGCCTCAAGCTCCTGCGTGAGGCCGGCATGGTCAAGGACACCGCTCGTCCCCTGTCGGACTTCGTCACCGCCAAGTTCGTCGACGCGATCTGAGCATGCGGCGGCCACGCACCTCCTGTCAGAAAGGTCCACGGTGAGTGACTTCGACCTGGTGGTGGTTGGTGCCGGTACGGCAGGGATGCCTGCGGCCATCGAGGCGTCAGGCCTCGGCCTGAAGGTCCTCGTCGTCGAGGGATCGGACCGGCTCGGAGGCACCCTGTGGCGCTCGTGGGCCCAGATGTCGGCGGCCGGGACGTCCCTGCAGCGGGCCAAGGGCATCCGCGACGAGCCGCACCTGCACTTCGACGACGTCATGCGCATCAGCAAGGGAACCGCTGACCCGACGCTGGTGCGCCTGGCGGTGAACCACGCCCCCCGCGTCATTGAGTGGCTCCTGGGGATGGGCTTCGACGTCGACCCGGCGTCGCCTGCCATCCTGCACTTCCACGAGCCGTACTCGCTGCCGCGCACGTACTGGGGCCGCCGAGGTGGCCGATCGGTGCTGGACGTCCTCATTCCCGCATTCGAAAAGGCAACGCGCACGGGCGACGTGACCGTGCAGATGCAGACGCGTCTCACGTCCCTGCTGCACGGCCCCGATGGCGTTTCCGGAGTCCGGCTGCGATCCGCGGACGGCACGGAGCGAGAGGTGACCTCCGGAGCGGTTCTGCTCACCACGGGGGGCTACGCCGGTGACCCCGAGCTGTTCGCGAAGCTGACCAAGGGTGCCCCCCTGGTCGGACCGGCATCCCCCACCTCACGAGGGCAGGGGATCGTCGCGGCGCAGGAGGTCGGTGCCCAGGTCCGGGGCGAGGACCTGTTCCTGCCCACGTACGGCGGCGTGCTGGCCGCGGACAGTTCCTGGGAAACCGTTGGCCTGGACGACTTCCCGGCACTGACTCCCCAGGACCGAGCGCCGTGGGAGATCCACGTGAACTCCGAGGGCCGACGGTTCGTGGCCGAGGACTCCGACAGCGTCGACGTCCGCGAGAACGCGCTGCTGGAGCAGCCGGGACTCACCTTCTGGATCGTGTACGACTCGGTGACGGCGACCAAGGCCCCGCCGCTGTTTCCCACGTGGAAGCCCGAGGACCTCGCCGCCGCCTTCGAATCCCACCCTTCCTTCACGACGGCGGATAACCTGCGCTCGCTGGCGACGAAGGCCGGAATCGACGCGGACGGGTTGCTCGACACCGTGTCTGCCTGGAACCGGTCGGTGGCTGACGGTCACGACGGGCTGGGTCGCCGCAGCCTCCTCGGCCCCGTGGTCGAACCGCCCTTCTTTGCCGTGCGCAACCACGGGTCGACGCTGAAGAGTCCGGCTGGGCTGGCGGTGGATGAGCGGCTTCGCGTCCGAGGCGAGAACGGCGTCATCGAGAACCTCTACGCCGCTGGCGAGGCGATCGGCGGAAGCTCGCTGTCCGGCAAGTCTTTCGTGAGCGGAATGAGTGTGACCCCCGCCTTGGCGTTCGGACGGCTTGCCGTCCGCGACGTGGCAGGCGCCGATACGAGACCAGGGAGTTTGTGACATGTGGGACAGGGACAACGTCGACTTCGTGCAGAGCCAGGACGTGCCTGCGGCCTGGGCCGAACCCGGTACCTTCGGGCACCGGGGTGGCGGCCTCAAGCGCGTGCTCAGCCGCAGCGCGGCCAGTGGTGCCGAGACCTTCCTGCTGAGAGTGGCCGACCGTCAGGAGGGCCGCCTCGAGTGCGATGTCGACATCTACGTGGTGAGTGGTGAGGGCACCCTCGACGGCGAGCCGCTTCTCACCGGCGACTACGTCTACGTGCCTGCCGGCGCCCCCTTCGACCTGCAGCCGTCGGTCACCGGACTGGTTCTCTACTGCGGCTTCTGGGGTCCGGCGCGGTGGACCGACGTCGGTGACGCCGTCGACGGACTGACCCGCCTCCGGCCGGAGGACATCCCGTGGCAACCGGCTACGTGGAGCGGGGACGTCGAGCTCGAGCCCGGGGTCGCCGTCAAGACGTTGCGCCAGGCCGAGGGCGTGCTGGTGTATCTCGCAGCGATGATGCCGGGCTGGAAGAGCGCCCTTGAGGAGTCTCACCCGGTGTACGAAGAGTCGTTCAAGGTCTTCGGTGACGTCCTCATGGGCTCGCGCGGTGTGATGCGTGAGGGCGCCTACTTCTTCCGATCCCCGGACGTCTTTCACGGGCCCCTCTACTCGCGCGGTGGGACAATGTCGTTCATCCGGTCCGACGGTCCCACGACGACCGAGTACCGAGAACCGCCGGCGGACGGCACCTGGGAACTCCTCGCAAGGAAGGCCCACGGTGAGTAGCAGCATGAGCCTCGACCCCGTGACCAGCAACGACCGTGGAGTGGACATGGCCAGCGACAAGGTGCTCCAGCCCGCTGTACGTTCGGGCTCCGGTGCGGCAATCTCCATCCGCGGCGTCAGCAAGACCTATGCAACGCATGCGGGCGATGTCCGGGCCCTCGAGGCAACCGACCTGGAGATCCGTCCGGGGGAGTTCGTGGTGCTGCTGGGGCCCTCGGGTTGCGGCAAGACCACGCTGCTGCGGATGCTGGGCGGGTTGATCACGCCCACCTCGGGAAGCATCGAGATCGGCGGCGCGCCGTTGTTCGCGCCCAACAGTGCCCAGCCGTCCCAGGATGCTCTCGGGTCGCTCGGATTCGTGTTCCAGCAGGCGAATCTCCTGCCGTGGCGCACGGTCTGGAAGAACATCGCACTGCCGCTCGAGGTCCTTGGCGTCAAGCGGGACGAGCGACGGCGTCGTGCAGCGGAGCTTGCTGAGCAGGTCGGGCTGCAGGACTTTCTCGACCACCACCCGCGAGCCCTGTCCGGTGGCATGCAGCAGCGCGTCGCGATCGCCCGTGCGCTGATCCACCAACCGGGGATCCTGCTCATGGACGAGCCCTTCGGAGCCCTGGACGCCATGACGCGCGACCAGATGAACGTCATGCTCCAGCAGCTCTGGCTCGACACGGGCAAGACGGTGGTGCTCGTCACGCACTCGATCTCCGAGGCGGTCTTCCTCGCCGACCGGGTGGTGCTGCTCTCGCATCGTCCGGGACGTATCCAGGACGTGGTCCCCGTGRACTTCGCGCGCCCCCGGCCCATCGACCTGTCCAAGGACCCACGCTTCGGCGAGACGGTCGTGCGCCTGCGCGGTCAGCTCGGCGAACACCCGTGACTGCCCCACCCCACGCTGCGACAGCGGGGCTGGCGCATTTCGTTGCCGACTTGCGCCCTGCCGACATCCCGGACGAGGTCTCGATCAAGGTCCGGAACCTGTTCCTGGACTTCGTCGGGGCTGTGGTCGGTGGTACGCAGCTGCCCGAGGTCGAAGCGCTCGCGAAGCCGGTGCGCGAACGCGGCGCACACCCGGTCGCGTCGATTCTGGGTGGATCGATGCTCACCTCCGTGCCCGATGCCGCCTTCTGCAACGGGATCGCCGGCGACGTGCTGGAGCACCAGGACGGCTACCGCTTCGGAGGCTTTCACCCTTCACACCTGCTCCCGGCACTGCTCGCCGTCGCCGAGCACGTGGACGCGTCACTGCTGGACCTGCTGACGGCAGCCACGGCCTCGTACGAGGTCGCGAACCGGATCGGGCGGGCCCTGCACCCTGCGGCGACGGCCCGGGGTTGGTTCCCACCGGCGGCGGGCTACGGCGCCGCCGCGGGAGGCGCACGGTTGCTCGGTCTGGACGCGCGCGGCACCGCGGCTGCGATGGGTGCGGCTTCGTACTTCGTCCCCGCTGTCCTGATCGACTCGATCTTCGGTGGGTGGACGGCCAAGCCGGCCTTCGCCGGACAGCTGGCCAGGGCWGGCGCCGAGGGTGCCCTGGCCGCGGCCGAGGGCCTGACCGGGTGGCCCGAGGTCGTCGAGGCGCCCCGCGGGCTGGTCGACCTGCTCGGCGGGGACCGGATGGATCCCCGTGTCCTGGACCAGCTGGGCGAGAACTGGACCGTGCTGGACGTCCATCAGAAGCGTTTCGCGGGCTGCCGGCATACCCATGCCGCGGCGCAGGCCGCGGCACAGCTGGTGAGCGAGCACGGCATCGCGGCCGTCGACGTGGAGGCGGTGGACGTGGAGGCGTATGCCGTGGCCCAAGCACTCGTCGACCGTCACGTCTCGACCGGCGCTTCGGCCATCGCCTGCACCTTGAGCCTGCCCTTCGTCACCGCGGCGGCGATCGTCCACGGCGAAGTGACGGGGCGTCAGTACGCACGGGACGCCATCGACGACCCGCAGGTGCAGACGCTGGCACGGCTCGTGACCCTGCGAACGGCCCCGGACCTCGAGGCGCGATATCCCGACTTCACCGCCAGCAGGGTCACGATCAGGACGCGCGACGGCGGCACACGGACGACAACGGTCGACCTCCCCGCGGGTGACGCGAGGGCACCGTTGACACGTGAGGAGCTCCTGAGCAAGTACCACGCCTACACCGACCCGGTCCTGGGTCGTGAGGCCTCAACCGAGGCAGCACAGCTGATCCTGGATCCGTCATGGACGCCGAGCGTTCGCGAGCTCACCGCCCTGCTGCGCTCCACCACGGAAAGGACACCGAGATGAGCGATCCCCGCAACACGCTGCACACCATCGTCCCGCAGGAGCTCACCGCCGAGGCGTTCGCGCCGTTCGGCGAGGTCCTCTCCCTCGATGCGACACCGCGGCTGCCGATCAACTTCTACTCCGGAGCCAACGCGGTCCACGGGCCCGTCCGGCTCGAGTCCGACACCACGCCCGAGTTCCTGGTCTTCCGCGTCGGCCAGCGTGGTGAGGACCTGAGGTACCTCGAACGCCATGTCGAGATGACCCAGACCATGATCCCCCTCGGCGGGCAGCCCTACGTCGCAGTCGTGGCGGAGCCCGGGGCGCCGGAGGAGAACGGGTTCCCCTCGCTGGATGCCATCAAGGCTTTCCACGTGCCGGGCGACGTCTCCGTCAACCTGTTTCGCGGCACGTGGCACGAACCTCCGTTCCCTTCGGTCAACGGCCAGATGTTCCTCATCACCAGCCACGAACGGCTCACCCTCGGGCTGCAGCAGCCGCTCGACGAGAACGGCGAGCTCAACATGTACGACGTCGAGAAAAGGTCTCCCCAACACCGACTCGGGTTGCGCGTCCGCGTCGTGCTGCCCTGAGGCCGTCATGACGACCACGCACACGACGATGGCCGGCGGTCTCGTCGGCGCCTCCCAACCACGCACCGACGGCGAACAGCTGCTGACCGGGCGGGCCAGGTATGTCGACGACATCGTCCTGCCTGGAATGCTGTACCTGTTCGTCGTCCGGAGCCCCGTGGCGAGGGCTCGGATCGTGGGCGTCGACCTCGAGGAAGCGCGCCGGGCACCCGGAGTGGTGGCCGCCTTCGATGGCAAGGAGGCCGCCAACCACGCGGGGCCGATCCCCTACTTCATCGACCCGGTCGCGCGAGGTGGGGTCAACACGGAGATCCGTTGTCTCGCAGTGGATGCCGTCGTCCATGCGGGCCAGCCCCTGGCGGCCGTCGTGGCCCGGAGCCGCCGCGAGGCTGAGGCGGCCGGGGCAATGGTCAGGCTTGCACTCGACTCCGAGCCGCCCGTACTCGACGCGCAGGAGGCGCTGCAACCGGGATCGCCTCGGGTGTACGAGGCCTGGGCCGACAACGTGGTGCTGCACCAGACCTATGGGCAGGGGGATGTCGACGCCGCGCTCGCCCGGTCCGACGTGGTGATCCACGAGACCCTCACCATCGCCCGCCAGACCACCTCGCCGATCGAGCCGCGCGGGTACGTGGCCTCGTGGGACGCTGCGGACGAGCTTCTCACCGTGCACGGCTCGTGCCAGAACCCCCACCAGCTGCGGTGGATGCTGTCGGTCAGCCTGGGCCTGCCCGAGAACCAGATCCGCATCGTGACCGCGAAGATCGGCGGCAGCTTTGGGCTGAAGATGCAAGGTAACCCCGAGGAGACACTGGTCGCGCTCGCGTCCCGCATCACCGGGGCCCCGGTGAAGTGGATCGAGGACCGTCGGGAAACGCTGATGGCCGGGGCGCGTCAGCAGGTGCACCACCTCAGCGTGGGGGCCACGGCAGACGGTCGGCTGGTCGCTCTGCGCGACCGGATCGTCGCAGACTGCGGAGCGCTGTCGGCCCAGCCGGGCTGGGCGATGCCCAACATGTCGGCGACGACGCTCCCGTCCTGTTACCGGTTGCTGGACGTCGACGTCGACCTCCACATCGTCGCGACGAACAAGCCGCCCCTCAACGCCGCCCGCGGGTTCGGCAAGGACGCCGCCCACTTCGTGATGGAGCGCGCAGTCGACATGGTGTCGAAGCGCCTTGGCCTGGACCCGGCCGAGGTCCGGCGGATCAACATCATCCGCGCGGACGAGTTCCCGTTCCGCACCGCCACCGGGTTGAACGTCGACAGCGGTGACTACGAGGGTTTGCTGGACAAGGTCCTGACCGCCGTCGATGTCGAGGCCGTGCGCGCCATGCAGCGCGACGGGCGCGCGCGCGGGAGATATGTCGGTCTCGGCCTGGCATTCGAGCTCACGCCAGAGTCGGCGGACGGCCCGGGGTCGCTGGTGTCCGGCTTCGACGTCACGACCGTCAGGATGGACATGACTGGAACCGTGACCGTCCTTACTGGTGTCACGTCCCCCGGCGGGGGCAACGACACGGGGATCGCCCAGGTGGTGTCGCGCGAACTCGGCGTCCCCATCGGCTCGATCCGGATGGTCCAGGGCGACACCGGCCAGTGTCCCGCTGGCTTCGGCAACTTCAGCGGCCGGAGCATGGTCGTCGGAGGGGGTTCTGCTGCACTCGCCGCCCGCGACGTTCGCGACCGGTTGGCGACGGTCGGGGCACGCCTGCTCACCGCGCTCGCGGATGACGTCGAGGTTGCGGACGGTTTCGTGAGCGTCCGCTCGGAGCCGGCTCGCCGTATCCCTGTCGCCGACGTGGCCGAGGCGATCCTGACCCGCGCCTTCGCCGTGGCCGACGACATCGAACCGGTGCTCGAGTCCACCCGCGCCTACAAGCCGGGCAACATCGACCACAAGCCGGACGCCCAGGGCCGGATCCAGCCGTATCCCACCTACTCCAGCTGCCTGCATGCCGCTGTCGTGGAGGTCGATGCCGAGACCGGCGTCGTGCGTTTCCTCGACTACGTGCTCGCCCACGACTGCGGGACCATGATCAACCCCGCGCTGGTCGAGGGTCAGGCGTACGGGGCGGTCGTGATGGGGCTCGGAGGAGCACTCACCGAAGCGTTGCGCTTCGACGACGAGGGACGGCTGCTGACCGACCGGTTCAAGACCTACCTGTTGCCCCGTGCCGCCGACGTCCCCCATGTCCGGATGGTCCACCAGGTCACCCCCAGCCCATTCACCACGTACGGCAACAAAGGCGCAGGCGAGGCCGGCGTCGGCGGCGCGCAGGCGGCAGTGGCCAACGCGGTCGAGGACGCCCTTGAGCCCTTCGGGGTCGAGGTCCGTGAGATCCCGTTGCCCCCACCGGTCGTGCTGCGCCTCCTCAGAGAGGCTGGGGCCGAGTGATCACGCGACTTTTTGACTACGTGCGCCCCGAAGGGATCGCCGATGTCGTGGGCGCCCTCGTGCGTGGCGAGGACCCGGTCGTGCTCGGCGGCGGCACGATGCTCGTGCCGGACATGACTCATGGCAGGACCCGTCCAGGGATGGTCGTGGACCTGGTGGCGGCCGGGCTCTCCTACGTCGAGCCGCGAGACGACGGCGTCGCGATCGGTGCGATGACCACGTATGCCGAGCTCCTGGACCATCCCCGGGCCGTCGTGCCCGCGCTCCTGCGCGCCGTTGCGGCCGGCGTGACCGGTGGACCGCAGATCCGGAACCGCGGCACCATCGGTGGGTCGGCGAGCTATGCCAATCCCTCCTCCGAGGTGCTGGCCGCGCTCGTTGCCCACGAGGCCGTCATGCGGCTTTCCAGCTCCCGTGGGGACCGTGACGTGCCTGCGCACGAGTTTGCCCTGGATGCCTTTCGCACCGTCCGCCGTCCGGACGAGGTGTTGAGGGAGGTAGTCATTCCCCGCCTGCTCGAGGGAAGCCGCACCGGCTACGTCAAGCTCAAGCTCGCGGAGGGCAGCTGGCCGATCGCCACGGCGGCGGCAGTGGCCCTCCACGACCGACCGGTGCGGGTCGCCTTGGGCGGAGTCGCCGCCACCCCCCTCCAGCTGGAGGTCGACCGACCACCGACGAGCGGCAGCGAAGTGATGTGGCGGTCACACGTGCGGGAGCACGTCGGGCGAGTTCTCACCGAACCGTGGTCGGACGTGCTCGCCGACGCGGCATACCGCTCTGATGTGGCTCCGGTCGTCGCTGTGCGCGCCGTTCTCGCCGCCTGCCAGGAGGGCAATGATGACTAGTACCACGATGCGGATTACGTTGCGCGTCAACGGCGTTCCGCACGAGTTGGACATCGATCCGCGCACTCTGTTGGTGCACGCCGTGCGCGAGGAGCTCGGCCTGACCGGGACGAACGTCGGCTGCCTGACAGGGGACTGCGGAGCGTGCACGGTCCTCCTCGACGGACGGACGGCCAAGTCCTGCTCGGTCCTGGCTGCCACGGCGGACGGCGTGGAGGTGACGACGATCGAGGGCCTGCGCGGCGCCGACGGAGCACTGCACCCGGTGCAACAGGCGTTCTGGGACGAATTCGCGTTCCAGTGCGGCTACTGCATACCGGGAATGGTGCTCGCCGCGTGCGAGCTGTTGGAACGACAGCCCAACCCAGACTCCCGGCAGGTCGACGAGGCCATCAACGGCAACCTGTGCCGCTGTACGGGATACGGCTCGATCAAGCGGGCCATCTGTCGTGCGGCCGGCCAGGGCCCGACGGAGGAGCCGTCGTGAGCGATGGAGTCGGGCTGCGCCGGGCGGTCGACGTGGTCGAGGACTTCCTCGCCTCGATCGGCGCAGGTCGCTGGGAGCGCGCCGAGCGCCACCTGGCCCCAGGTGCGGTGATCGTCTTCCCTGGCGGAGCCGTGCACCGGTCGCTCTCGGATGTCCGCACCTCGGGCGCCGCGCGGTACCGCCGTGTGGACAAGGTGCGGGACCACTACGACAGCGCAGCAGGTCCCGACGGTTCCGTGGTCGTCGTCTCCACCGGAACCCTGTTCGGCGAGAACCTGCACGGCGTGCTGTTCGAGAACGTTCGCTACGTGGACCGGTTCGTGCTGCGGGAAGGGCTCGTGCACGAGCAGCACGTCTGGAACGACCTGGCCCTGTCGGGTGTGCTGTCCGCCCGTGACGCCTCAGCGGTCCCCGAGCAGTGGCGGGCCTCGGCCGGAGAGGGTCAGGCCGGCAGCGCCGCCCAGGCCGCCCCCGCCGCCCCCGCCGCCCCCGCGACCCGAGCGGCCGCGGGC
>NZ_JBFUEP010000010.1:0-85548 GCF_056403895.1 Pedococcus sp. P2_E5 | reverse complement strand
CCCCCGCCCCACACTCGCCCTGGCGGACCTGGGGCACAGCCGTCGTGGCGAGGACGGCGTCGCGCGGCTCGCTGCCCGCAGTAGTCAACCCTCCAGCGACGTCACGCTGCGTTAGCGTGACCCCATGACCGACCCGACCCCGACTCCGCGCCGCACACGACCGTTCGCGACCAGCCGCGCAACCGCTGGCCCGGCGGACTGAGTGGGCGTCTTCGGGACGGGCGCCACCACCGGGTGCCCCTGCGGGAGCGGTCAGCCCTATGCCGGCTGCTGCGGGCCACTGCACGACGGCCAGCGGGCGGCCACCACGGCGGTCGAGCTGATGCGCAGCCGCTACTGCGCCTTCGTCGTGCGGGACGAGGCCTATCTCGTGCGCACGTGGCACCCCCGCACCCGTCCCGCGGCGCTCGAGCTCGAGCACGGGCCGCACTGGCTCGGGCTGACCGTGCTGGCCACGGCCGACGGCCGCGAGGGCGATCCCAGCGGCGAGGTCGAGTTCGAGGCGGCCCACTCCGAGGGCGTGCTCCGCGAACGCAGCCGCTTCGTGCGGCGGGCCGGCCGATGGGTCTACGTCGACGGCGAGGTGCACTCGACCACCTCGTAGGATGGCCGGGTTCACCACCCGCGAATCGAAGGATCTCTCGTGCTCCGCACCCATGAGGCCGGCACCCTGCGTGCCGACCACTCCGGCCAGACCGTCACGCTCACGGGCTGGGTTGCCCGTCGGCGCGATCACGGTGGAGTGGCGTTCCTCGATCTGCGCGACGCCAGCGGGATCGTGCAGGTCGTGGCTCGCGACGAGGTCCTCACCGGTGCGGCCCATGACCTGCGCAACGAGTTCTGCATCCGCGCCACGGGTGAGGTCGTCGCCCGCACCGAGCACAACGTCAACCCGGACCTGCCTACGGGTGAGGTCGAGGTCGTCGCGAGCTCGATCGAGGTGCTCAACGCCTCGGCCCCGCTCCCGTTCCAGATCGACGAGCGCGTCACCGTGGGCGAAGAGGCCCGCCTCAAGCACCGCTACCTCGACCTGCGTCGTCCCGGTGCCTCCTCGGCCGGCAGCGCCATCCGGCTGCGGTCGCGCGTCAACGCCGCTGCCCGCTCGGTGCTGGGCGCCCGCGACTTCGTCGAGATCGAGACGCCGACCCTGACCCGCTCCACGCCCGAGGGCGCCCGTGACTTCCTCGTGCCCGCGCGACTCGCGCCCGGCTCCTGGTACGCGCTGCCGCAGAGCCCCCAGCTGTTCAAGCAGCTGCTCATGGTCGCGGGGATGGAGCGGTACTACCAGATCGCGCGCTGCTACCGCGACGAGGACTTCCGCGCCGACCGCCAGCCCGAGTTCACCCAGCTCGACATCGAGATGTCGTTCGTCGAGCAGGCGGACGTGCTCGAGCTCGGCGAGGAGGTCGTGCGCGAGGTCTGGAAGCTCATCGGTGTCGAGCTGCAGACGCCGTTCCTCCAGATGACCTATGCCGAGGCGATGCGCCGGTTCGGGTCCGACAAGCCCGACCTGCGGTTCGGCACCGAGCTCGTCGAGTGCACCGAGTACTTCCAGGACACCCCGTTCCGGGTGTTCCAGTCGGAGTACGTCGGCGCCGTCGTCATGCCCGGCGGGGCCTCGCAGCCGCGCAAGCAGCTCGACGCCTGGCAGGACTGGGCCAAGAGCCGCGGGGCCAAGGGCCTGGCCTACGTCCTCGTCCAGGAGGACGGGGAGCTCGGCGGGCCGGTCGCCAAGAACCTGTCCGACACCGAGCGTGCCGGCCTCGCAGCGCACGTGGGTGCCCAGCCCGGCGACTGCGTCTTCTTCGCGGCGGGTGCGACCAAGTCGTCCCGTGCCCTGCTCGGTGCCGCGCGCCTCGAGATCGGAAGGCGCTGCGAGCTCATCGACACTGACGCCTGGTCGTTCCTCTGGGTGCTCGACGCCCCACTCTTCGAGCCGACGTCCGACGCGCTCGCCGCGGGTGACGTGGCAGTCGGCGGCGGCGCCTGGACCGCGGTTCACCACGCGTTCACCTCGCCCAAGGCCGAGTTCCTCGACACCTTCGACACCGACCCCGGCACCGCGCTCGCCTACGCCTACGACATGGTCTGCAACGGCAACGAGATCGGCGGCGGGTCCATCCGTATCCACCGCCGGGACGTGCAGGAGCGGGTCTTCAAGGTCATGGGTCTGTCGCAGGAGGAGGCGCAGGAGAAGTTCGGCTTCCTCCTCGACGCGTTCGCCTTTGGCGCCCCGCCGCACGGTGGCATCGCCTTCGGCTGGGACCGTATCGTCTCGCTGCTCGCCGGCACCGAGTCCATCCGCGACGTCATCGCCTTCCCCAAGTCCGGTGGCGGCTACGACCCGCTGACCGCGGCTCCCGCCCCGATCACGTCCGAGCAGCGCAAGGAGGCCGGCGTCGACGCCGCAGCGGAGCCCAAGGCAGCCACGGAACAGGTCGCCGTCGAGGGCTGAGCCCTCACCACGCACACGGCGTATGCCGCCCGCTCGGCTCGAGCGGGCGGCATACCTGTGTCCGGTTCAGGTGCCGCGAAGGCTCCACGTCGCCGCGCTCGTCCTGCGTGTCGCGGTGACGAGGTGGTGCGCCGGCTTCATCCGGGCGCTCGGTCGCGAGGTCGGACCCGGCGCGTGGTGGCCACCCTGCGCAGGTGATCGGCCAGCTCGGTGGGGGACAGCGGTCGAGAGTTCAGGTAGCCCTGGAAGACGGTACATCCGAGCTCCTCGAGCACTCGATGTTGGTGCTCCGTCTCCACCCCCTCGGCGACGACAGTGAGCTCGAGCGCCTCCGCCAGGTCGATGACGGACCGGACCACCATCATCGCCACCGGGTCACCCTGGTCCAGCGGGGTGACGAAGGACCGGTCGATCTTGATCTCGTCCAGCGGCATGGCCCGCAGGTTCGACAGCGAGGCGTACCCGGTGCCGAAGTCATCGAGGGACACCCTGACTCCCTGGTCCCTGATGTCGGCCAGGACAGCCATGGCGTCCTGGTCGACCAGCGACGACTCGGTCACCTCGAGGGTGAGCCGGCCGGCCGGCAGCTTCGCCGCCTCCAACGCCGTGACGACGTCCGCGACGAACCCATGGGCCAGCAGCTGGACCGGGGAGACGTTGACCGACACCCGGATCGGATGGGACCAGGATGCGGCCTCCATGCAGGCCAGCTGCAGCATGCGTCGGCCCAGCGGCAGGATGTCGCCCGACTGCTCCGCCAGCCTGATGAACTGGGAGGGAGGGATGATCTCGCCGGACGGTCGGACCCATCGGCACAGTGCCTCGACGCCGACCACCTGTTGCTGGTCGATCGAGACCTGTGGCTGGAAATGGGCGATGAGCTCGTCGTCGGCGACAGCCGCGGACAGCTCCCGCATCGACGTGATCCGCTGGTCGCTGTCGGACCGGAACTCGGGCCGGAACCGGACCAGGCGGTTCCGCCCGGCGTACTTCGCCTCGTAGAGCGCAAGGTCGGCGGCGATGACCAGGTCCGCGAGTTCCTGCCGATCACCGAGCTGGTCGTGAGCCGCGTACCCGATGCCGCAGGTCACCGAGACCGAGCGTCCGTCGATGTCGAAAGGCGCGTCGGCCACGACCCCGCCCAACCGATCGAACTGCGTCTTCGCCTCGTCCTCGGTGACGCCGGAGAGGAGGACGCCGAACTCGTCGCCACCCAGGCGGGCGAAGAACCCCCTGGACGACATGGCCGCGGCGATCCGCTGAGCGACGGCTTGGAGCAGCCGATCGCCCAGCGGGTGTCCCAGCGAGTCGTTCACGGACTTGAAGTCGTCGAGGTCGATGATGGCCAGCCACAACCGTGTGCTGGACTCCATTCTCAACTGCTCCCCGCTGCCCTCCAGCACGGCGTTGAACGCGTACCGGTTGGGCACACCGGTCAGCGAGTCGGTGATCGCCGCGAGCTGGACTCGTTCCTGTGCCTCGCGTTGCGCGGTGATGTCCGATCCCACCCCGGACCAACCTCCGCCGGGCTGCGGATGGCCCGACAGGCGCCACCACCGTGTCTCACGGGCCACGATGACCGACAGCTCCAGGGCTGCGAACGGTCGATGTGCGGACATCAGCGCAGCGACCGAGATGACGGCGCCGCGGGTCCCGGGTGCACCGATGGCAGACAACCGTTTCAGCAGCCCGGGAAGGGTCAGCCGGTGCAGCTCGCTGGCCGGCAGGCCGCTGACGTCGACGAACCGGGCGGAGGCACGCTCCAGGACACCGTCGGGTGTGGTCTCCCAGATCCAGTCGCGGGACCCACCTTCGAACTCCTCCAACAACAAGGAAACCCGCCGGTGAGCGACCTCGGTGGCGTGCTCGGCGTTCCACCTGGCCTCGAACGAGCGGTTCAGGTAGGCAATGCACACCCCGAGAGCGAGGATGTAGCCGACGCAGAACGCGCCCAGCACCTTGAGCTCCCGCGAGGGCTGGAGGAACGTGGCCAGCGCGTCGCCCAGTCCGATGGTGATGACCCAGGTCATCGCCACCCGCAGGCAGGTGGACAGTGCGACCGCGCCGCAGCCCATCACCCCGGCGATCGTGGCGGCGACGACGACTGCAGACTGGCCTGGAGCCTGGGAGACGACGAGCAGGTAGCCCCACACCCACAGCGAGCCGAACAGTGCCGAGACGCACATCATCTGCGTTCGCACGCGAAGTGGGTGCGGGAACGGAGTCACCCTGCTGGCCGGCAGCCACGCCAGAACCGTGTAGAGGCACGTCAGAACGCCTGCGGCCATCCACGCGAACCGTGCGAAGCCCACCGAGTGAGGGATGACCAGCAGGCCGACGGCGAGAAACGTTGCCGCGTGGGCAATGTTCCCGATCGGAGCGACCCGTGCAGCGGCGGCAACCTGGTGCTGCAGCCACTCCGACTCGATCGAGTCGTCCACTCCCCACCCCCTGACGACTCCGGCTGCCGCCGAGCCCTTGTCGACGTCACATGGCAGCTGTCGGACGCCTCACCTCGAGGGAGCACCATGGCTGACGCATGACGTCATGACTTGCCGTGATTGACGTGGGGGCGACTCGAAATGTGACGCGCGGTGGTCCTCGAGACGGTGGACCAGAATGGGGCGGGTGGATGACAAGGGACTGCGTGCTCCCGGCGACGTGCTCGTGCACCTGCGCCGGGCGCGCGACCACGCCGACCGCCACTACGCCGAACCGGTGGACGTAGCCGGCCTCGCCACGATCGCCGGGCTGAGCAAGTACCACTTCCTGCGGCTGTTCAAGGCGACCTACGGGCTGACGCCGGGGGAGTACCTCTCCCAGCGCCGGATCGAGCGTGCCCAGGACCTGCTGCGCGCCACCAACCTCACCGTCACCGAGGTGTGTCACGCAGTCGGGTTCTCGAGTCTCGGGTCGTTCAGCAGCCGGTTCCGCGCGGTCGTCGGCGAGAGCCCGAGCGACTTCCAGCGCCGGTATGCCGCGGGCGCACCGCACATCCCCGGGTGCTTCGTCTTCATGTGGGGCCTCGCCGAGAAGCAGGACCGTGGGGCGGGCGGGGCTCCCGCCAGTCCGCAATCGAGGAGAAGCCTCTCGCCCAGGCCGGCTCCTAGGCTCGAACCATGATCACGAACATCAGCATCGTCAGCGTCTTCGTCAAGGACCAGGACGAGGCCCTGGCCTTCTACACCGACGTCCTCGGCTTCGAGCTCAAGGACGACATCACCCTCGGGGACGGCTACCGGTGGTGCACCGTGGTGCACCCGAGCCAGCCCGAGCTCAACGTCAACCTCGCGGTCCCTGGTCCACCCCTTGCGCCGGAGATGGTCGAGGCGATCCGGAGGTCGCAGGACGAGGGCGGCATGAACGGGCTCGGTCTGAGCGTCGACGACTGCCAGAAGACCTACGAGGAGCTCAGCGCCAAGGGCGTCGAGTTCATCCAGCCACCGTCGAAGCGTCCCTACGGCACCGAGGCCCTGTGTCGCGACAACTCGGGCAACTGGCTCGTGCTGGTCGAACCGAGCAGCTACACCCCGGAGGACTTCGCCTGACCCCTGCGCGCTGCCCCATGACGGCGGTTGGGCTACTTCGCGAGGAAGGCGACGACGGCCGCGTTGAACTCCGGTGTGTGGCTGGCGAAGATGCCGTGGGGTCCGCCCTCGAGCACGACGAGCTCGCTGCCGGTCACGGCCTCGTGGGTGCGCTGACCCGAGACCTCGAACGGCACGATGGCGTCGCTGTCGCCGTGCACGACCAAGGTGGGGACCGTGACCTTCGCCAGGTCGCCGGTGAAGTCGCTGACCCACGAGCGGATGCACTCCGCCGCCGCGTGGACGTCGGCCTGGGCTGCGAGGGCCAGCGCGTCCTGGCGCTGCTCCTCGGTCACCTTGAGCTCGCCGTCGGCGCTGAAGAAGTTCGTCAGGAACCCGTCGAGGAACCCGGAGGGGTCCTCGCGCAGCTGCCCCTGCATGCCGCTGACCGTGTCGAGGTCGAGGGCGCCGTCAGGGTGGTCGTCGTCCTTCAGCAGGCACGGGGGGATGGCTGCGGCGAACACGACGCTGTGGACGCGGTCCTCGCCGTGGGTCCCGACGTAGCGGGCCACCTCGCCGCCACCCATCGAGAACCCCACGAGGCTGGCGTCCTGCAGGTCGAGCTCGGTCATCAGGACGTCGAGGTCCCCGGTGAGCGTGTCGTAGTCGTAGGAGGAGGCGGCGCCGGGCTTGCCRGACTGGCCGAAACCGCGGCGGTCGTACGTGATCACGCGATAGCCCTCGTCCCGGAGGGCTGGCGTCAGGGTGGACCACGAGGCACCGCTGAGTGGCCAACCGTGGATCAGGACGACCGGACGGCCAGGGCCGCCGCTGTCCTCGAAGTGGATCTCGACGTCGCCGTTGGACATGGTGGCCATGTCAGTCCTCTCGTCAGTGCTTCCGGCTACGGCTGTGGTGCCGGGTCTCCCCGAATGTAGGCACATCCATGGCGTTGGCGCAGGTCGAGGCCCCGTCAGTCGGCCAGCCTGCGGCTCGACCACTCGTGCACGTCGCCGTAGCCGAGTCCGGTGTAGAGCCGGCGCGCCACGGCGTTGTCGGAGTACATCCCGAGGGTGCACGCTCCGCGCTCGCGGACCGCCTCGCGCGTGAGGTGTGCCGTGACGGCCAGTCCCAGCCCCGTCCCGCGGTGGTCGGGGTGCACGGTGATCCCGGACAGGACCGGCCAGCCTGCGACGTTGGGTTCGCGGACACCGCAGGCGACCAGGCGGCCGGAGTCGTCCCGCGCTCCCACCCAGTGCTGGTCCGGGAACTCGAAGGGCCGCGCGTCGGTGCCCGGGTTGGCCACGTCCAGCAGCTCGCGGATCTCGCCGAGGTCGGTGCCGTCCAGGGTGACCAGACCGGACTCGGCGGGGACCTCGGAAGGTGCCCTCGCGGCACACAGCCACTCCCACTCGTTGCCGTCGGCGAGCGGCAGGTGGGCGGCGACCGCGTCCAGCGCGCCGCGCTGGACGGTGACGGACCGGAGCTCTGCGGGAAGGACCCCCTCGCTGAGCATCGCGCCGACGAGGCGCCCGACGTCGGAGGTGGGGCCGATGACCAGCATCCCGAGCCGGCGCGTGTGCGTGCGTCGGGGGAGGGCCACGGCGGCACCGCCCGCGTAGCCCGTGCCTTCCAACGGCGACGGGATGTCGTAGCGGATGAACGCGCTGCCACCGGTGGCGTCGAGGAGGTCGGTGTGGGAGGTGATCTGCCGCAACGTCATTCGGTGATCCCGAAGCGGGCGTGCCAGCGCCGCAGCCCCTGGGGCGCCCACCAGTTCCAGTCGCCGAGCAGGGCCATCGTGGCGGGAACGAGCAGCATCCGGACGAGGGTGGCGTCGAGCAGCACCGCCACGGCCAGACCCACGCCGGTCTCCTTGATGACGAGCAGCTGCCCGGCGACGAACCCGGAGAAGACGATCACGRCGAGCACCGCCGCCGAGGTGATGATCCGTCCCGACCGTTGCAGGCCCGCGATGACGGACTCGTCGTTGCCGACGCCCCGCTCGTGCAGCTCGACGATGCGCGACAGGAGGAACACCTCGTAGTCCATCGACAGCCCGAACCCGAAGGCCAGCACCAGCATCGGGATCGTCGACTCGATCGCCCCGACCGAGTCGAAGCCCAGGAGGCCCTCGAGGTGCCCGTGCTGGAAGATCCACACGACGACGCCCAGGCTCGCGCCGAGGGACACCACGTTCATGAGCAGCGCCTTGACCGGGATGACGACCGACCCGGTCATGAGGAAGAGCAGCACGAGGGTGGCGAGGGCGACCAGCGCGAACGCGATGGGGGCGCGTTCGCGCAGCGAGTCGGTGAAGTCGCGCAGGCCCGAGGCCTCGCCGATCACCTTGGTGGGGAAGTCCGGGCGGTCGGCCCGAAGCGCGGTCACGGCGTCACGCGCGCCGTCGCCGAGCGCGCCACCCGCGGTGTCGATCTCCACGACGGTCAGGCCGGCGTCGACGCTCTCGACCCGCCCGGTGAGGCGCTGCCCGTCGACGACCGGCAGCGACGCGGCATACGCCTGGGTCTCCTCCAGCCCTGCCTCGGCAACCACCTGCACGTCCGGGCCGGACAGCTGCGGGTACTGGCGCTCCAGGGCCGTGAAGAACTCACGCTGGGGTGCGCTGACGGGCAACAGCTCCTTGCCGGAGGACGTCAGCCGGAGGTGGAGGGCCGGGGCGGCCAGGGTTCCGAGGACGACGAGCACGGCGACGATGACGAGCAGCGGGTGAGCGAACACGCGGGTGGCGAGGCTGGAGAAGACGCCCTCCTCGGGGGCCTGCTCCGTGCCTCGCTTCAGCAGTCGGCGAGCGCCGACGACGCAGAGTGCGGGCACCAGGGTCAGGGCCACGAGCATCGCCACGAGGACGACCGACAGGCCGGCCGAGCCGATGGCCTTGAGGATCGACGCCTCGAACACGAGCAGGCCGCCGAGGGAGATCGCGACGGTCAGGGCGGAGAAGACGACGGTCCGCCCGGCCGAGTCCACGGTGCGGGCGACCGACGCGAGGATCTCGTCGCGCGTGATCTCGGCGGCGGGGCGACCCTGCACGCGGCTGCGCAGCTCCTCGCGGAACCGGCTGACCGTGAGGAGCCCGTAGTCGATGCACAGGCCCAGCCCGAGGACCGTGACGACGTTGACCACGGTGGCGTCGAGGTCGATGACGTGGGAGAACCCGAGCAGCGACGCGAGAGCGCCGGCGATGGAGGCGATGGCCCCGATGATCGGCATGCCGGCCGCCACGAAACCACCGAAGACGAGCACCATGACCAGGAAGCTGATCGGCAGGGCGATCCCCTCGCCTGCGCGCAGGTCGGTCTCCACCTGGGACGTGATCGCCTCGATGAGGTCGGCCAGGCCGCCGGTGGTTCCCTGGGCACCCGGCACCGCGGCGACGAGGTCGTGGAACTGCCTGTCGACCTGCGCCTGCGTCCTGTCGCGCTCCTCGCCGGTCAGGTCGCGGTCGAAGGTCACGACGGCGGCGAACCCGTCTCCGGACGTCGGCAGCAGAGCCCTCGCCGCGGGGCTGTCGAGCCCTGTGGGTACGAGCTGGGGCGCGGCGACGGAGGCCACCCCGTCGATGCGACCGATCGTCTCGGCCGCGGAGCGCACGGCTGTGACTGTCGCGGGCGCGGCGGCGTCGGCCCCCGTCACCTGGAGGAGGTGGGTGGAGGTGGCCGAGCGGCCCGCGGCGACGAGCTGGTCGCGTCCTTGGAGGTTCTCCCCGGCGACGGAGGGCTCGCCGGTCTGCAGGCGGTCGAACAGCGACTGGTTGCCGAAGGCGCCGGAGGCACCCGCGAACGCGGCGACGACCGCGAGCAGCCAGAGCACGATGACCGTCCTGGGATGACGCCCGACGAAGCCGCCGAGGTGGGAGAGGGCGGAGGTCGACCGGTCGGGGTGAGCGGCGGCGGCGGATGGCTGGTCGGGCGCGTCGGTCACGGGGGATAGCCTGCCACCCGTGGGAACTGGTGCTGACGATGACCTGTTCGGTGTGGCCGCGTCCGCGCGGGACGGCGACGGTATGCCGTCGGGAGCCTCCCTGCCTCCTCTCGCCGTCCGCATGCGGCCGCGCTCGCTGGAGGAGGTGCGCGGCCAGTCCGACGTGCTGCGACCGGGGAGTCCGCTGCGCCGGCTGATCGAGGGTTCCGGCGGATCGGCAGGAGCTCTCAGCGCGATCATCTGGGGGCCTCCCGGCACCGGCAAGACGACCCTGGCCCACCTCGTCGCGACCGCGGCCGACCGCCGGTTCGTCGAGCTCTCGGCCGTGACCGCAGGTGTCAAGGACGTCCGGACCGTCATGGACCAGGCCGCCCGCGAACGCGACATGTACGACCGCCAGACGGTCCTGTTCCTCGACGAGATCCACCGGTTCACCAAGGCCCAGCAGGACGCGTTGCTGCCCGGCGTCGAGACCCGGCAGGTCATCCTCGTCGCGGCGACCACCGAGAACCCCTCGTTCTCGATCATCGCGCCCCTGCTGTCCCGCTCGATGCTCATCACGCTCACGTCCCTGTCCGACGAGGAGGTGGCCGACGTCCTCGCGGCTGCCATCGCCGACGGGCGAGGGCTGGCGGGGGAGTACGCACTGGCCGACGACGCGACCGCTCACCTCGTGCGGATCTCCGGCGGCGACGCCCGGCGGGCACTCACCGCGCTGGAGGCTGCCGCGGGAGTGGCGCAGGACGGCATACCGGCTGGTGCGGAGCCGGACGGGCCCGTGGAGATCACGCTGGCGCACACCGAGCAGGCGGTGGCGTTCGCGAGCGTGCGCTACGACAAGACCGGCGACCAGCACTACGACGTCGCGTCGGCCCTGATCAAGTCGATGCGAGGCTCCGACGTCGATGCCGCGCTGCACTACCTCGCCCGCATGCTCGAGGCAGGGGAGGACCCTCGGTTCATCGCGCGCCGCATCGTCATCGCGGCGTCCGAGGACGTCGGCATGGCAGACCCCACGGCGCTCCAGACCGCGGTCGCCGCCATGCACGCGGTGGCCCAGATCGGGATGCCCGAGGCGCGGATCATCCTGGCGCAGGCCGTGGTCCACAACGCCCTCGCGCCCAAGAGCAACGCGGCCTACACCGGCATCAACGAGGCCATCGCCGACATCCGCGCGGGCCGTGGTGGGGCGGTGCCGCCATCGCTGCGCGGCAGCGGGTATGCCGGTGCGACCCGGTTGGGGCACGGGGACGGCTACGTCTACGCCCACTCCGAGCCCGACGGGGTCGCCCAGCAGGACTACCTGCCCGACGACCTGCAGGGCACGACCGACTACTACCGGCCGACCGACCGCGGTTTCGAGGAGCGCCTCGGCCCCCGCTGGGCGTGGCTCAAGTCCCGCATCCGCCGCTCCTGACACCCGGCGGGCACCTTCCGCGGCGAGACGACGGGGTCGAGGAGTCCCGATCGCACCCTCCGTTCATGGCGAACGTGCGATCGTGACCCCTGGAGCGTCGACAACTCCCGCGGTCGCGCGAGGCATCCTCGTGGTCGGTTAGGGTGACCAGCATGGATTCAGTGAGTCTGGGCGACATCGCGGGCACGATCGCGGCGCTGGCCTTTGCGTTCCTCGTCTTCCGACTGGGGAGCGTCATCGGCAAGGCGGGCAAGATCCTCGACGAGACGAGGGTCAGCCTGCGCAGCACCACGGAGAACGTCCAGCCGACCCTGCTCAAGCTCACCGACACGGTCAGCCTGACCAACGAGCAGCTGGCCCGGGTCGACGGCATCACGACGAACGTCTCGGCGATCACCACGAACGCCAGCGCGCTCACCGCCCTGTTCGCGGCCACGCTCGGATCGCCGGTCGTGAAGGTTGCAGCCTTCACCTACGGCGTCCGCTCGGCCATGGGTGCCAAGGGCACCCGCGGCTCAGGCACCCGCAGCGCAGGCGGCCGTCGCCGCCGCAGGGGCTGATCACCATGGCACGTCTGTTCTGGGTGGCGCTGGGCGCCGCAGCCGGTGTGTATGCCGTGCGCAAGGTCAGCAAGGCCGCCGAGGCCTACACGCCGACCGGGGTCGCCCACGGGCTGGCCGACTTCGGTGACGGCCTGCGCGAGCTCGCCGCCGCCGTGCGCGAGGGCATGGCCGAGCGCGAGGGCGAGCTGCGTCTCGCCCTGGGCATCGATGCCGGCACCGCCGACGACCCCGAGGCGAGCGCGGCACGCCTCGACGCAGCCTCGGCACGGGCGCTGCTCGACGACCCCACGGGACCGCGGGGCGGACGAGCTTTCTAGGGGCGCTGGCGCACCCGCGCCGTCGCCCCGGCATACCCCCGTTGTTTGCCCGTACGATTCGTCATGCCGGCCCGTCGGTGGCCCCGCATGCGCCTAAGGACTGAGTACTTTCATGGAAACCGCCGAGATCAGGCGCCGCTTTCTCTCGTTCTACGAGAGCAAGGGCCACACGATCGTCCCCTCGTCGCCGCTCGTCTACGACGACCCCAACCTGTTGTTCGTCAACGCCGGCATGGTGCCGTTCAAGCCGTACTTCCTCGGCCAGCAGGCTCCGCAGTGGGACCGCGCCACGTCGGTGCAGAAGTGTGTCCGCACGGGTGACATCGAAGAGGTCGGCAAGACCTCCCGCCACGGCACGTTCTTCCAGATGAACGGCAACTTCTCGTTCGGCGACTACTTCAAGGAAGGCGCGATCAGGTTCGCCTGGGAGCTCATCACGACGCCCCAGGGGCAGGGTGGCTACGGCCTCGACCCCGACAAGATCTGGCCCACCGTCTACGAGGACGACGACGAGGCCTACCAGCTGTGGCACCGCGACATCGGCATTCCGGCCGAGCGGATCACCCGGCGCGGCAAGCTCGACAACTACTGGCACATGGGTGTCCCCGGCCCCGGTGGCCCCTGCAGCGAGCTCTACCTCGACCGGGGTCCGGAGTACGGCCGCGAGGGTGGCCCGGCCGTCGACGAGGACCGCTACCTCGAGTTCTGGAACCTCGTCTTCATGCAGTACGAGCTGTCCGCCGTGCGCGCCAAGGACGACTTCGACATCTCGGGCGAGCTGCCCAAGAAGAACATCGACACCGGCATGGGCCTCGAGCGGATGGCGACCCTGCTCCAGGGCGTCGACAACCTCTACGAGATCGACGAGGTCTACCCCGTCCTGGACCGGGCGGCCGAGCTGACCGGCAAGAAGTACGGCGCGCACTCGGGCCACGCGGCCAGTGAGTCGCACCCCGACGACGTCCGGCTGCGGGTCGTCGCCGACCACGTGCGGTCGTCCCTGATGCTCATCGGTGACGGTGTGACGCCCGGCAACGAGGGCCGCGGTTACGTGCTGCGGCGCATGCTGCGCCGCGCGGTGCGTTCGATGCGGCTGCTCGGGTATGACGAGCCCAGCCTGCCGCTGCTGCTGCCTGTCTCCGTGGAGCGGATGAAGAACTCCTACCCCGAGCTCGAGGCCGGTTTCGACCGCATCTCCCAGATCGCGTACGCCGAGGAGGAGGCGTTCCGCCGCACCCTCGCCTCCGGCACGACGATCCTCGACACCGCGGTCGCGAAGACGAAGTCGTCCGGCGGCAGCACGCTCGCCGGTGACCAGGCGTTCGCGCTGCACGACACCTACGGCTTCCCGATCGACCTCACCCTCGAGATGGCCTCGGAGCAGGGCCTGGAGGTCGACCGCGAGGGCTTCACCCGACTCATGGAGGAGCAGCGCAACCGCGCCAAGGCCGACGCCAGGTCCAAGAAGGGCGGGCACGCCAACACCGAGGTCTGGAAGGACCTGCGGGCGCTCGGCGCGACCGACTGGCGCGCCTACCAGGAGCTGACCAGCGACGCGAAGGTGCTCGGCATCATCCTCGACGGCGAGCGGGTCGAGGAGCTCGAGCCCGGTCAGCGCGGCCAGGTCGTGCTCGACCGCACTCCGTTCTATGCCGAGTCCGGTGGCCAGATCGCGGACGAGGGCGTCATCACCGCGGACGGCGCGCACCTCAAGGTCGTGGACGTCCAGCGCCCCGTGAAGGGCCTGGTCGCGCACACCGTCGAGGTGCTCACGGGTCCGCTGCGGACCGGTCAGGACGTCTCCGCCGAGGTCGACGCCGACTGGCGCATCTCGGCCTGCCAAGCGCACTCGGGCACCCACGTGGTGCACGCGGCGCTTCGCCAGGTGCTCGGCCCGACCGCCCTGCAGTCGGGCTCGTACAACAAGCCGGGCTACCTGCGGCTCGACTTCGCCTGGGGTCAGGGCCTGTCGCCCGAGACCCGCAGCGAGATCGAGGAGGTCGCGAACCTCGCCGTCCGCCAGGACCTGCCGGTGTCCGCGCAGTACATGACCCTGCCGCAGGCGCGTGAGTTCGGCGCGCTTGCCCTCTTCGGCGAGAACTACGACGAGCAGGTCCGCGTCATCGAGATCGGCGGCCCCTGGTCGCGCGAGCTCTGCGGTGGCACCCACGTGGGCCACTCCTCGCAGATCGGTGCGCTCACCGTCACCGGCGAGTCGTCGGTCGGGTCGGGTGTGCGACGCCTCGAGGCGTTCGTCGGCATGGACGCGCTGCACTACCTCGCCAAGGAGCGGGCCCTGGTCGCCGAGCTCACCGACATCGTCAAGGTGCAGCCGGGCGAGCTCAAGGAGCGGGTGGCCGCCCTCGTGGCGCGGGTCCGCGACGCCGAGCGCGAGCTGGAGAAGCTGCGCCGTGAGCAGGTCCAGGCCGCGACCGGCAAGCTGGTCGAGTACGCCCACGACGTCGACGGCGTCCGCGTGCTGACCCACGACGCGGGCGACGGGACGTCGGCTGACGACCTGCGCACGATGGTGCTGGACCTGCGCAACCGTCTCGGTGACGCCGCACCGTCCGTCGTCGCGCTGACCGGGGTGGCCAGCGGTCGCCCAGCCATCGTCGTCGCCACCAACGCCGGCGCTCGTGACCGCGGAGTCAAGGCGGGGGCACTGGTGCKCCTGGCCGCCCAGACCCTCGGCGGCGGTGGAGGCGGCAAGGACGACCTGGCGCAGGGCGGTGGCACCGACCCCAGCCGCACCGGCGAGGCGCTCGGTCAGATCGACCGTGCCGTGCAGGCGGCGACCCAGGGACCTGGGTGAACCAGTCCACCTCGACCTCGATGCCCACCCGCCCCGGCCGGCGGGTGGGCATCGACGTCGGCAGCGTGCGGGTAGGTGTCGCGGCGAGCGACCCGTCCGCCCTGCTGGCGACCCCGGTGCGGACCGTGTCGCGAGATCCCGACGAGGCTGCTGCAGCCCCGACCGACCTCGAGGAGGTCGCCGTCATCGTGACCGAGCTGGAGGCCGTCGAGGTCGTGGTGGGCCTGCCCCGCACCCTCGCGGGTGAGGAAGGTGCCGCCGCAGAGGCCGCCCGCACGTATGCTGGGCGGCTGTCGGTGCGCATCGCCCCCGTGCCCGTCCGTCTGGTCGACGAGCGACTCACGACGGTCGATGCCCACCGCAACCTCCGCGAGAGCGGGGTCGACGGTCGGCGGCAGCGCTCGGTCGTCGACCAGGCCGCTGCAGTCCTCATCCTGCAGGCAGCCCTCGACACGGAGCGCAACTCCGGGCGACCGCCCGGGGAGCTGGTCAGGACAGGTGGGCGCAAGCCCAGGACGAAGGACAGGCGGCGATGACCGACCCCCATCTGGAGCACTCGATCTTCGGGGGGCACGAGGACGCGCACGGCAGCCGGTCCGACGTCCGCAGTCGAGCGGACCGTCGTCACGCCAGCCGCCGACCGCGCCGGAGGGGCCGTCGGCTCGGATGCCTGTTCGTGGCCCTGGCGATCGTCGCGGTGGCGGCGTTCGCGGCATACACGGTGCTGCGTCCGATGGTCGACGGGTTCCTGGAGAGCAACGACTACCCGGGTCCCGGCACCGGTGAGGTGCAGATCGTCGTCAACGACGGCGACACGGGCCGCACGATCGGCGCGACCCTGCAGAAGGCCGACGTGGTCAAGACGGCCAAGGCCTACCTCGACGCCGCCGCAGCGGACACGCGAGCCGCGGCGATCCAGCCCGGCAGCTACACCATGAAGAAGCAGATGACCGCCAAGGCGGCGCTCGCGATCCTGGTGGACTCCAAGAACCGCAGTGTCCCCCGGGTCACGGTGCGCGAGGGGCTCTGGAAGAGCGAGGTGTTCGCGGCGCTGTCCAAGGGCACCGGTGTCCCCGTCGCGGAGTACACGGCGGCGGCCAAGAACCCACAGGCCCTCGGGCTCCCCGCGGGCGCCAAGGGCAACGTCGAGGGCTACCTGTACCCCGCGACGTACGAGTTCCCCGTCAAGGCGACGGCCGCCCAGCAGCTCAAGATCATGGTGGCCCAGGCGGTCGCCGAGCTCGAGAAGGCCGGGGTCAGCGAAGCAGACTTCCAGAAGACGCTCATCGTGGCCTCGATCGTCGAGGGGGAGGCAGGGGTCGCCGACCGGGGCAAGGTCGCCCGCGTCATCGAGAACCGCCTCGACAACCCGAACGGCCCCACCGTCGGTCTGCTGCAGATGGACTCGACGGTGAACTTCGCACTCCAGAAGCGGGGCAACCTGACCAAGACCGAGTACGACTCCGCGAAGACCAACCGCTACGACACGTACGCCTTCAAGGGTCTGCCCCCGGGCCCGATCAGCAGCCCGGGCGCCAAGGCCATCGAGGCCGCTGCCAAACCCACCGCTGGGCCGTGGTTCTACTTCGTGACGGTCAACTACGACACCGGCGAGACGCTGTTCGCCGTGACCCAGGCCGAGCACGACCGCAACAACGCGCAGCGCCAGGAGTGGTGCGACGCCAACAAGCCGAAGTGCGAGGGCGGTGGCTGACCCGCGCCGCGCGGCGGTCCTCGGATCACCGGTGGCGCACTCCCTGTCACCGGTGTTGCACGGCGCGGGCTACCGCACGCTGGGCCTCACCGACTGGTCGTATGCCGCGCACGAGGTCCACGAGCCAGAGCTCGCGGGGTGGGTGGCCGGCCTCGACGGGTCGTGGCGGGGGCTGAGCCTGACCATGCCGCTCAAGGAGGTCGCCTTCACCGTGGCCACGACGGTCACCGAGACGGCTCGCGTCACCGGGGTCGTGAACACCCTGGTGCGCCGCCACGACGGCGGGTGGGACGCCCACAACACCGACGTCCGGGGCATCGAAGCGGCGCTGGCGGACATCGACCACGGTGGTGCTGCGACCCTGCTCGGCGGGGGCGCGACAGCGCGCTCCGCCGTCCTCGCCCTCGGTGCCCTGGGGGTGGAGCGGATCCGCCTCGCGGTGCGCGGTGAGCCCCGACCCGAGACCCTGCGGCTCGCGGTGCATGCCGGCATCGCGGTGGAGGTCCTACCGCTGGCCTCCTGGGGCAGGGGCCACCGCGGCGGGCTCGTCCTCAGTACCCTGCCGCCCGCAGCGGGCGAGGTGGCTGCCCAGGCACTGGGCCACGGCAGACGATCCGGCACGCTGATGGACGTGGTCTACGCCGACTGGCCGACCCCGCTGGCCCGCGCCGCCGCGGCGGTGGGCATGGATGTGGTGTCCGGCCTCGACATGCTGGTCTACCAGGCCGCTGAGCAGTTCCGCCTCTTCACCGGCGAGCAGGCGCCCGTCCAGGCGATGTATGCCGCCGGGAGACAGGCTCTCGGCCGATGATCGACCTCGCCGTCGGCTCGGGCACCGCCGCCTGGGTGATCGTCCTGCTGGCCGTGGCGGGGGCCGGCCTCGGAGCGGTGACGGGGCGGTCGCTGGCGGAAGCCGGCTACCGGATCGAGTCCGACGAGGCGGGGACCCCGCCCCGACACTGGTGGTGGCCGGCGGTCGCGCTCGCCCTGCTCTGGGCGCTGGTGGGCTGGCGGATCGGTGACCTCGCGGGATGGGCCGCGGCGCCGGCATACCTGCTCTTCGCCTGGTTGGCCGTCGGGCTCGTGTGGATCGACGCCGACGTGCACCGCCTGCCAGACGGCCTGGTGCTGCCGGCCTATCCGGCCCTGCTCGTGCTCGTTGTCGTCGCCACAGCGGGCCTGGGCGACTGGGGTGCCCTGGTGCGGGCGCTCGCGTGCATGGCCGCGATGTACGTCCTGTACTTCATCCTGGCATTCGTCTCCCCGAGCTCACTGGGCTTCGGGGACGTCAAGCTGTCCGGCCTCATCGGGCTCCTGCTCGGGTGGCTCGGGGTGGGCCACGCCGTCGTGGCGCTGCTGGCGGGTTTCCTGGTGGGCGGGGTGATCGCCCTCGTCATGCTCGTCGGGCAACGGGTCGGGCTGCGCTCGCACATCGCGTTCGGGCCGTCGATGCTCGCGGGCGCCTTCGTCGCGCTTGTGTTCGAGTACCACGTGCTGGCCTAGCGACGGGCGCTGTCGGCCTGCATGGGAGGATCGGGGCATGCTTCGCTGGTTGACCGCAGGTGAGTCCCACGGCCCGGCCCTCCTCGCGACGATCGAGGGTCTCCCGGCCGGGGTCGAGGTGACGACCAAGGACGTCGCCGCCGCGCTGGCCCGCCGACGCCTCGGCTTCGGCCGTGGCGCGCGGATGAAGTTCGAGCAGGACGACGTCGAGTTCCTCGGAGGGCTGCGCCACGGCGTGACGATGGGGTCCCCGGTCGCCATCCGGATCGGCAACACTGAGTGGCCGAAGTGGGAGACCGTGATGTCGCCGGACCCAGTCTCCGCAGAGGCGTATGCCGCGTCCGACGACGTGAACGCGGAGAAGGAGGTCGCCCGCAACCGACCCCTCACCCGTCCCCGCCCGGGCCACGCCGACCTCGTCGGGATGCAGAAGTACGCCTTCGACGATGCGCGCCCGGTGCTCGAGCGGGCGTCCGCCCGCGAGACGGCAGCCCGGGTCGCGCTGGGTGAGGTGGCGTCCCGGTTCCTCGAGCAGGCCTACGGCATCCGGCTCGTCTCGCACACGGTTGCCATCGGCGCGGCCAGCGTGTCCGAGGACGCGCCGCTGCCCACTCCCGACCAGGTCGAGCAGATCGACGCCGACCCCGTGCGGACCCTCGACGCCGCGGGTTCCGCGGCGATGGTCGCCGAGGTCGAGGCGGCCAAGAAGGACGGCGACACCCTCGGCGGTGTCGTCGAGGTCGTGGCCTACGGGCTGCCGCCGGGTCTGGGCTCGCACGTCCACTGGGACCGCAGGCTCGACGCCCAGCTCGCGGCAGCGCTGATGGGTATCCAGGCCATCAAGGGTATGGAGGTCGGCGACGGTTTCCGTACCGCAGCCCGTCGCGGGTCTGCCGCCCACGACGAGATGGAGCGCGACGAGTCGGGAGTCATCCACCGACGCACCGGGCGGGCCGGCGGCACCGWGGGTGGCATGTCCACCGGTGATGTCCTGCGCGTGCGTGCCGCGATGAAGCCCATCTCGACCGTGCCCCGCGCCCTCGACACCGTGGACACGACCGGCGCCGAGGCGGCCAAGGCGATCCACCAGCGCTCCGACGTGTGCGCGGTGCCCGCGGCCGGTGTGGTGGCGGAGGCGATGGTCGCCCTGGTGCTCGCTCAGGCCTGCGTCGAGAAGTTCGGCGGCGACTCGGTGAGCGAGACGGCCCGCAACCACGCGGCATACCTCGCCTCCATCCCCGAGGCGATGCGCACGTGGTGAAGGGCGCCGCGGGACCCCGCGTGGTCCTGATCGGGCCGCCCGGGGTGGGCAAGAGCACGATCGGACGGCGCGTGGCGCGGGCCCTCGACCTCACCTGGCACGACACCGACCGCGCCATCGAGACGGCGGCCGGCCAGTCCATCGCGGACCTGTTCGTCGACCACGGCGAGGCCCACTTCCGTGACCTCGAGCGCACCGAGGTGCTGCGGGCCCTGGGGCAGGAGTCCGGGATCGTGTCGGTCGGAGGCGGAGCGCCGATGGACCCCGACGTGCAGGCGGCCCTGGCCGGACACACCGTCGTCTTCCTCGACGTGGGGATCGCGGATGCCGCCAGGCGGATCGGGTTCGACGCGAGTCGTCCGCTGCTCATGGTGAACCCCCGGGCGAGCTGGACCAAGATGATGAACGAGCGCCGACCGACCTACCAGCGGCTGGCCACCCTGCGTGTCGACACCGCGGGCCGCAAGCCCGCGGCCGTCGTCGAGGAGATCCTGGCCTTCCTCGGCGCACCCACAGGAGGGCAGGCATGAGCACCACCCGCATCAGCGTCGGGGGAGACTACGAGGTCGTCATCGGCACCGGCCTCCTCGACGAGCTGCCCGAGCTCGTCGGAGAGGGAGTGCAGCGAGTCCTCGTCGTGCACCCCAGGGCACTGGCAGCGACGGGTGAGGGCGTCCGTGAAGCGTTGGTGGCCAAGGGTTTCGAGGCGTATGCCGCGGAGGTGCCCGACGCCGAAGAGGCCAAGACCGCGCAGGTCGCCGCCTTCCTGTGGGGCGTCCTGGGGCAGGCAGGGTTCACCCGCTCGGACGCCATCGTCAGCGTCGGGGGAGGGGCGACGACCGACCTGGCGGGGTTCGTGGCAGCGACCTGGCTGCGCGGCATCACAGTGGTGCACGTCCCCACGACCCTGCTCGCCATGGTCGACGCCGCCGTGGGTGGCAAGACGGGGATCAACACGCCCGAGGGCAAGAACCTCGTCGGGTCGTTCCACCCGCCGGCCGGGGTCCTGTGCGACCTCGCGACGCTGGAGACCTTGCCGACGCACGACTTCGTGGCCGGGCTGGCCGAGGTCGTCAAGTGCGGTTTCATCGCCGACCCCGTCATCCTCGACCTGGTCGAGGCCGACCCCGACGCGGTGAAGCGGGCCGACGGTCCCCACGTCCGCGAGCTCATCGAGCGCGCCGTCCGGGTCAAGGCGGACGTCGTCTCCCAGGACCTCAAGGAGGCCGACCTGCGCGAGATCCTGAACTACGGCCACACCTTCGGGCACGCCGTCGAGCAGGTCGAGCGCTATGCGTTCCGGCACGGGGCAGCGGTGTCGATCGGCATGGTCTACGTCGCCGAGCTCGCGCGCCTCGCGGGGAAGATGGACGACGCCCTGGTGGAGCGGCACCGGTCGGTCCTGGGTTCGCTCGGTCTGCCGGTCTCCTATCGCGGCGACCGGTGGCCGCAGCTGCTCGACGCGATGAAGCGCGACAAGAAGTCGCGCGGGTCGCTGCTCCGGTTCGTCATCCTGTCTGGCCTGGCCAAACCCGTGCGGCTGGAGGGGCCGGACCCCGCCCTGCTCCAGGCGGCCTACGCCGAGGTCAGCCGCGACTGAACCCGGGCTCACAGGAAGCGCACAGCCACCGCACAAGTCCCGGATGGCCGGAGCGCCCACAGTGGGTCCATGAGCGCGAACCAGACTCCAGAGGACCACGGGACCGACCACTTCGGGTTCCCCCACGACGACCGGCACGACCGCGGGCTCGAGTTCGACGTCCGGACGCTGCTGGCCAGGCGACGGGTGCTGGGCATCCTCGGCGGGCTCGGCGCCGGAGCGGCGCTGGCCGCGTGCGGGACGTCCGCCGGCTCGGGCACCTCCAGCTCGTCGACGAGCAGCTCCGCCAGTTCCAGCTCGTCGACCAGCAGCTCGTCGACCAGCAGCTCCGCGGGCTCCAGCGCCTCCGGCACCACCCCGAAGGCCGAGGTGCCCGACGAGACCGGAGGCCCCTACCCGGGTGACGGCTCGAACGGCCCCAACGTCCTCGACGACTCCGGCATCGTGCGCTCCGACATCACGCGCAGCTTCGGTTCATCGACGACCAGGGCCGAGGGCATCCCCCTCACGATCAACCTCACGGTCACCGACGCGGGCAACGGCTACGCCGCCATGGCCGGTGCGGCGGTCTACCTGTGGCACTGCGACCGTGACGGCCAGTACTCGCTGTACTCCCAGGGCGTCACCGACGAGAACTACCTCCGTGGGGTGCAGGCGACCAACTCGTCCGGCACGGCGACGTTCACGAGCATCTTCCCCGCGGCATACTCCGGTCGCTGGCCGCACATCCACTTCGAGGTCTACCAGTCCCTCTCGCAGGCCACGAGCAGCGGCCAAATCGTCAAGACCTCGCAGATCGCCCTTCCCGAGGCGGCGTGCACGGAGGTCTACGCGACGACGGGCTACGAGGCCAGCCTGCAGAACCTCGCCCGCACCTCCTTGACGCAGGACATGGTGTTCGGCAACGACGGCGCGATCTACCAGCTGGCGACGGTCACCGGGAACACCTCCGACGGCTACGTCGCCAACCTCACGATCGGGGTCTGACCACCGAGGACACGACGCGCCGGGGGCAGGTGCGCCGTCGAGCGAATGCAGCGGCGAGTCGTGTCCTCGGATGGGCGCCGCGAACCGGCTAGAGCTCGTCGAGCGCGACGAGGTCGGCGGCGGTGGGCTGCCAGCCGGCGGCTCGGGCGTTGCGGGTCACCTGCTCCGCGGTCGTCGCCCCGGCGATGACCGACGTGACGGCTGGCTGCGCCGCGAGACCGCCGATGGCGACGTCGAGCAGCTCGACGCCGCGCTCGGCCGCGAAGCCCTGCAGCGCCTCGACCCGGTCCCAGTCGGCCTCCGCGAGCCATCCCGCCCGGTCCGACTCCAGCGCGGCGCGCGAACCCTCGGGCGCGACGGCGCCCCGCCGGTACTTCCCGGTGAGCAGGCCACGGGCCAGGGGGAAGAACGGCAGGATGCCCAGCCCGAAGCGTTCGCAGGCAGGCGTCACCTCGTCCTCGACCGAGCGGTCCAGCAGCGAGTACTCGTTCTGGACGGACACGAACGACGCCAGCCCCGCTGTCGACGACGTCCACGAGGCGTCAGCCACCTGCCAGCCGTCGAAGTTCGAGCAGCCGAGGTAGAGCACCTTGCCCTCGCGGACCAGGTCGGTGAGCGCCTCGAGCGTCTCCTCGATCGGCGTCAGCGGGTCGGGCCGGTGCAGCTGGTAGAGGTCGATGTGGTCGGTCTGCAGCCGGCGCAGGCTGGCCTCGACCGCGCGGCGGACGTAGCGGCGTGAACCCAGCGCTCCGAAGTCCTCGCCGTTGGCTCCCTGCATGTCCATCCCGAACTTGGTCGCCAGCACGAACTCGTCCCGCTGACMGCGGAGGGCCTCGCCGAGCATCGACTCGCTCTGCCCGGGCTCGCCCCCGTAGATGTCGGCCGTGTCGAGCAGCGTCACGCCGGCGTCGCGGGCGGCGGACAGGATKGAACCCACCCCGACCTGGTCCACCCTGCGGCCGAAGGCGTTGCAGCCGACCCCGACGGCACTGACCATGAGGCCGCTCGACCCCAGTGGGCGGTAGGACATGTCCTGGGTGGTCTCGGTGGCGGTCATCCGCCCAGCCTAGGCGTGTGGGCCGTGAGGAGGGCTGGCCGTGACGCGGGTGCCCGCGTGGGGTCGGGGTGGCCGGCCAGCGATTCGGGGGACCGTGCGGCCGACGGCTAGACTGTCCGGCGATTCCCACCCCGAACCTTTCCGGGACTGCCGCGCGCGCTCAGCCACGCTGCACACCGGCTCATTTGGCTGACATTTCACAGAAGGTGACACACGCATGGCATCGACCAACGACCTCAAGAACGGCATGGTCCTCAACCTCGAGGGCCAGCTGTGGGCCGTCGTGGAGTTCCAGCACGTCAAGCCCGGCAAGGGCCCGGCGTTCGTGCGGACCAAGCTCAAGCACGTCCTGTCCGGCAAGGTCGTCGACAAGACGTTCAACGCGGGGCTGAAGGTCGAGACCGCCAATGTGGACCGTCGTGACATGCAGTACCTCTACAAGGACGGGACCGACTACGTCTTCATGGACGGGTCGACCTACGACCAGATCCACATCCCGGAGACCGTCGTCGGCGACGTCGCCAACTACCTCCTGGAGAACCAGAGCGCGCAGGTCGCGACGCACGAGGGCACCGTCCTCTACGTCGAGCTGCCGACGTCGGTCGTCCTCGAGATCACCTACACCGAGCCGGGCCTGCAGGGCGACCGCTCCACCGGTGGCACCAAGCCGGCCACCCTGGAGACCGGTGCGACGATCAACGTCCCGCTGTTCCTCGAGCAGGGCACCAAGGTCAAGGTCGACACCCGCGACGGCTCCTACCTCGGCCGAGTGAACTGAGTGGGCGCTCGGACCAAAGCACGCAAGCGGGCGATCGACCTCCTGTTCGAGGCCGAGAACCGGGGCCTGAACGCCCGCGACCTGCTCGCTGAGCGACTCGCGAAACCGGTCACAGAGGCACCGCTCAGCCAGTACACCTCCGACCTGGTCGAGGGCGTCGTCGCGCACTGGACAGACATCAACGAGCTGCTCGCGACCTACTCGCAGGGCTGGACCCTCGAGCGGATGCCCAGCGTCGACCGCGCGATCCTGCGCCTCGGGGCGTTCGAGGTGCTGTACGCGACCGAGGTCCCCGAGAGCGTCGCGATCGCCGAGGCCGTCGAGCTGGCCAAGAGCCTGTCCACCGACGACTCGCCGAAGTTCGTCAACGGCCTGCTCGGTCGCCTGGCCGAGGTCAAGCCCACCCTGGCCTGAGCCTCTCGGCGGGCCGGTATGCCGCGTGGTCCCGGCACCGGGTAGAGTCACCCGCGAAAGACATCCTTTAACGACCTGTCCTGTGAGGCAGGGAAGGAGGTCCTGACGCTGATGCGTCCTGACTTTGCTGCACCCTCGGCGGTTGAACGCGACGTTCCCGCCTCCCGCTCCGTCGACGCCTCCGGGGACGACTCCAGCAACAGCTCGGGCGACGACTCCCGCACCGTCATGACCGAGGCCGACGTGGCCCGCGTGCTGCGGCGGATCGCGCACGAGATCCTCGAGCACAACAAGGGCGCTGCCGACCTGGTCGTACTGGGCATCCCGACCCGGGGAGTCGCGCTGGCGCGCCGGCTGGCCGCACTGATCGAGGAGGTCGAGGGGGTGCCGGTGGCCGTCGGCGCGCTCGACGTCACCATGCACCGTGACGACCTGCGCAGGCAGCCGACCCGCAGCCCGATGCACACCGACATCCCCGCGAGCGGCATCGACGACAAGGTCGTGGTGCTCGTCGACGACGTGCTCTACTCCGGCCGCACGGTCCGCGCGGCGCTGGACGCGCTGTCCGACCTCGGTCGTCCGCGCATCGTGCGCCTCGCCGTCCTCGTGGACCGGGGTCACCGCGAGCTGCCGATCCGGGCCGACCACGTGGGCAAGAACCTGCCGACGTCGAGCACGGAGAAGGTACGGGTGCGGCTCAGCGAACCCGACCACGTCCAGGACCAGGTCACCATCGCCGGTGGGGAGGCCCGATGACCGCCGCCGCCACCACCGCCAGCACCACCCCCACCACCACGCGCGAGCAGCAGGCGGGCACCCGGCATACCAAGCGGCACCTGCTGTCGTCCGCGGACCTGAGCCGTGAGCAGGTCCGGGCCATCCTCGACACCGCCTCGGAGATGCACGGCGTCCAGCAGCGCGAGGTCAAGAAGCTCCCGACCCTGCGCGGGCGCACGGTCGTGAACCTGTTCTTCGAGGACTCGACGCGCACGCGTAGCTCCTTCGAGATCGCCGGCAAGTGGCTGTCGGCCGACGTCATCAACATCAGTGGCAAGGGTTCGTCGACGTCCAAGGGGGAGTCGCTGCGCGACACCGTCCTGACCGTGGCCGCCATGGGGGTGGACGCCCTGGTGATCCGTCACCACGCGAGCGGCGCCGCCCACCAGGTCAGCCAGTGGGTCGACGCGCACGTCATCAACGCCGGGGACGGGATGCACGAGCACCCGACCCAGGCGCTGCTCGACGCCTACACGATGGAGCGCCGGCTCGGTGACCTCGAGGGGCGGCACGTCGTCATCGTCGGCGACCTGACCCATTCACGCGTCGTGCGCTCCAACCTGATCACGCTCAAGACCCTCGGCGCTCGGATCACCCTCGTGGCACCGCCGACCCTGATGCCCAGCGGCATCACGACGTGGGCGCAGGCAGAGGGCTTCACGCTGTCGCACGACTTCGACGCGGTGCTGCCGACGGCGGACGCGGTGATGATGCTGCGGGTCCAGCGCGAGCGGATGAGCGGCGGGTTCTTCCCGACGGCACGCGAGTACACCGTCGGCTACGGCCTGACCCGCGCGCGGCTCGACGCCCTCACGGCGGCCAACCCCGACGCGGTCATCTGCCACCCGGGCCCGATGAACCGCGGACTGGAGATCGCGGCCGACGCCGCCGACGGAGCCCAGTCGCTCATCCTCGACCAGGTCAGCGCGGGCGTCGCGGTGCGGATGAGCGTGCTCTACCACCTGCTCGCCGGTGGCGAAGGAGAGGACGGCTGATGGCCACGCTGCTCGTCACGGGGGCGAACCTGCTCGGGTCCGGCGCCCAGGACCTGCTCATCGAGGACGGGGTGATCACCGAGGTCGGGTCGATCCGCTCGGCCAAGGGCGCCGATGTCCTGGACGCCGACGGCCTGGTCGCGCTCCCGGGTCTGGTCGACCTGCACACCCACCTGCGCGAGCCGGGCCGCGAGGACGCCGAGACGATCGCCTCGGGCTCCGCGGCCGCGGCCGTCGGCGGCTTCACGGCGATCCTCGCGATGGCCAACACCAGCCCGGTCACGGACACCGCCGAGGCGGCCGAGCGCATCCTCGACCTGGGCCGGGCGACCGGACTGGTCGACGTCGTGCCCGTGGGCGCCGTCACCAAGGGCCTCGACGGTGAGGAGCTCGCCGAGCTCGGCCTGATGCACCGGTCCCGGGCCGCCGTGACCGTCTTCTCCGACGACGGGCACTGCGTCCACAACGCCCGGGTGATGCGCCGTGCCCTCGAGTACGTCCGTGCCTTCGGCGGCGTCGTGTCGCAGCACGCCCAGGATCCCCACCTGGCCGGCCCGAACGCCTGCGCCCACGAGGGCGAGCTCTCGGGTCGCCTCGGCCTGCCCGGCTGGCCCGGCATCGCCGAGGAGTCGATCGTGGCTCGCGACGTCATGCTGGCCCGCCACACGGGTTCGCGGGTGCACGTCGCCCACGTCTCCACCGCGGGCACCGTCGAGGTGGTCCGCTGGGCCAAGGCCCAGGGAATCGCCGTGACGGCCGAGGTCACGCCGCACCACCTGGTGCTGACCACCGACCTGCTCGCGGGCTACGACCCCACCTACAAGGTGAACCCCCCGCTGCGTCCGCAGGAGGACGTCGACGCCCTGCGCGCCGCACTGGCCGACGGCACCATCGACGCGGTCGCGACCGACCACGCCCCGCACGCCCGCCACGACAAGGAGCACGCGTTCATCGACGCGGCCTTCGGCATGCTGGGGCTCGAGACGGCGCTCTCGGTCGTCAGCGACGTGATGGTCGGCGGCGGTCTGCTCGACTGGGCCGGTGTCGCGAGGGTGATGTCCGTGGCCCCAGCCCGGATCGCCGGGTTGGGCTCGCACGGACGGCCGCTCGCGGCGGGTTCGCCGGCTCACCTCACCCTGGTCGACCCCACCGCGACGGTCACGGTCGACCGCGGCTCGTCGCTGTCGCTGTCCCGCAACAACCCCTGGCACGGCCGCACCCTGCGCGGTGCCGTTCACGCCACGGTCTTCGCCGGTCGCGTGACGGCCCAGAAGGGAGCCATCGCGTGACCCGACTGCAAGCCGTGGGCGTGATGCTCGTGGCCCTCGGCCTCGTCTATGCCCTGCTGTATGCCGCGTGGCTGCGCAAGCGGCGCGAGCACGAGTCCGCGGCGATCGCCCTCGAGCGCAACCGCACGACGCGCGACCACGCCCTGGAGGCTCCGGCCCTCAAGGAGAAGCCGCCGCAGGTCATCGCGGAGGGAACGTACGTGAGCACCACCACCGCGGAGAGCAGGCTGGAGCGGGTCACGGTGGAGGGTCTCGGCAACCGCGCCAAGGCGACCCTCATCGTCAGTCGCGGTGACATCGACGAGCTGGTCCGCATCGACCGGCAGGGCGAGGCCACCGTCATCATCCCGGCTGCCCGGCTCATCTCCGCCCGCCGGGACCGCGGCATGGTCGGCAAGTTCGTCGGCGCCAACCGCCTCGTGGTGCTGCAGTGGCGGGCCGAGAACGGCGAGGTCTACGAGACCGGCTTCCTGCCCCGGTTCAAGGCGGACGTCGAACGCGTCGAGTCGGCCCTGTGGTGGCACACCGGGGACCAACCTGACCCGAGTCAGAGTGCCGGGACGACCCAGCCGGACGAGGCGCCCACCGATTCCGAGACCGAAGGAAAGACGACATCATGAGCGCCGCTGCACACGGGTTCGACCTGGACCCTGCTCTTGACAGGGCCCCCGCGGTACTCGTCCTCGAGGACGGGCGCATCTTCCGGGGCGACACCTACGGCGCCACCGGTCAGACGGTGGGGGAGGCGGTCTTCTCCACCGGGATGACCGGCTACCAGGAGACCCTCACCGACCCGAGCTACCACCGGCAGGTCGTCGTCATGACGGCTCCCCACGTCGGCAACACGGGGGTCAACGACGACGACAACGAGTCGGACCGCTTCTGGGTGGCGGGCTACGTCGTACGCGACCCCGCCCTGCGCCCGTCCAACTGGCGCTCCCAGCGGTCGCTGGAGGATGCACTGGTCGACCAGGGAGTGGTGGGAATCAGCGGGATCGACACCCGCGCGCTGACCCGGCACCTGCGCGAACGGGGCGCGATGCGGGTCGGCATCTTCTCCGGTGAGCGGGCCGGGCTGCCTTTGACCGAGCTGGTCAACGCCGTCCAGCGGGCTCCGCTGATGAAGGGCGCCGCGCTGGCCGCCGAGGTGAGCACGAAGCAGACCTACGTCGTGCCGGCGGTCGGGGAGCGACGGTTCACCGTGGCCGCCCTCGATCTCGGGATCAAGGCCATGACGCCGACGCTGATGGCCCAGCACGGCATCGAGGTCCACGTCCTGCCGGCTTCCTCGACGATCGAGGACATCCGCGCGGTGGGGGAGAGCGGCCCCGACGGCGTGTTCTTCTCCAACGGACCCGGCGACCCTGCGACCGCAGACGCCGAGGTGGCTGTCCTGCGCCAGGTGCTCGACGCGCGGATCCCGTTCTTCGGCATCTGCTTCGGCAACCAGCTGCTCGGGCGGGCGCTGGGCTTCGGCACCTACAAGCTGAAGTACGGCCACCGGGGGATCAACCAGCCGGTGATGGACCGCAGCACCGGCAAGGTCGAGGTCACGGCCCACAACCACGGGTTCGCCGTCGACGCCCCCCTGGACGAGGCGGTCGCCGCGCCCGCAGACGAAGCCGACGGCACGGCATACGGACGGGTCAGGGTGTCGCACGTGTGCCTCAACGACGACGTGGTCGAGGGGCTGGAATGCCTTGACCTGCCTGCCTACTCGGTCCAGTACCACCCGGAGGCGGCCGCCGGTCCGCACGACGCGGGCTACCTGTTCGACCGGTTCGTAAAACTCATGCAGGACAAGAAGGGGAGCGGCGCCTGATGCCCAAGCGCGACGACATCAAGAGCGTTCTCGTCATCGGCTCGGGGCCGATCGTCATCGGTCAGGCCTGTGAGTTCGACTACTCCGGCACGCAAGCCTGTCGGGTGCTGCGCGAGGAGGGCATCCGGGTGATCCTGGTCAACTCCAACCCGGCGACGATCATGACCGACCCGGAGTTCGCCGACGCGACCTATGTCGAGCCGATCACCCCTGACATCGTCGAGGCGATCATCGCCCGCGAGCGACCGGACGCCGTGCTCGCGACCCTGGGCGGCCAGACCGCCCTCAACTGTGCGATCGCCCTGCACGAGTCCGGCGTCCTGGAGAAGTACGACTGCCCCCTCATCGGCGCCAATGTCGAGGCGATCCAGCTCGGCGAGGACCGCGAGAAGTTCAAGGGCGTCGTGGAGCGCTGCGGGGCCGAGTCGGCGAAGTCCACGATCTGCCACACGATGGACGAATGCCTCACTGCCGCAACCGAGCTCGGCTATCCCGTCGTCGTGCGTCCGTCGTTCACCATGGGCGGCCTCGGGTCCGGCTTCGCCTACGACGAGAAGGACCTTCGGCGCATCGCCGGCGACGGCCTCCAGTACTCGCCGACGACAGAGGTGCTCCTCGAGGAGTCCATCACGGGCTGGAAGGAGTACGAGCTCGAGGTGATGCGCGACCACGTCGACAACGTCGTGGTGGTCTGCTCCATCGAGAACCTCGACCCGATGGGCGTGCACACGGGTGACTCCATCACCGTGGCCCCTGCACTGACCCTGACCGACCGGGAGTACCAGCGCCTCCGGGACATCGGCATCGCCATCATCCGTGAGGTGGGCGTCGACACCGGCGGCTGCAACATCCAGTTCGCGGTGAACCCCGTCGACGGCCGGATCATCGTCATCGAGATGAACCCGCGGGTGTCGCGGTCGTCCGCGCTGGCCTCGAAGGCCACCGGCTTCCCGATCGCGAAGATCGCCGCGAAGATGGCGATCGGCTACACCCTCGACGAGGTGCCCAACGACATCACCCGCGAGACGCCGGCCAGCTTCGAGCCCAGCCTGGACTACGTCGTCGTCAAGGTGCCGAGGTTCGCGTTCGAGAAGTTCCCGGCCGCCGACCCCACCCTGACCACCACGATGAAGTCGGTGGGCGAGGCGATGTCGATCGGCCGCAACTTCACCGAGGCCCTGCAGAAGGCGCTGCGGTCGATGGAGCGCAAGGACAGCACGTTCCACTGGGACGGCCCGACCCCGAGCGAGGACCAGGCCCGCACCTTCCTGCACGCCGCGAAGACGCCCACGGACGGGCGGATCGTCACGGTCCAGCAGGCGATGCGCGGTGGCTTGTCCGTCGAGGAGGTCCACGAGGCCACCGGCATCGACCCGTGGTTCCTCGACCAGATGGCGCTGATCAACGCCATCGCCGACCGGGTCGTCGCGGCGCCCGAGCTCACGCCGACGCTCCTGCGGCTGGCCAAGCGGCACGGCTTCAGCGACGTCCAGCTCGCCTCGCTGCGGGGTATGCCGGAGGCGGTCGTCCGCGGCGTGCGGCACGCCCTGGGGGTGCGCCCGGTCTACAAGACGGTCGACACCTGCGCGGCAGAGTTCGCCGCGACGACGCCGTACCACTACAGCACCTACGACGAGGAGACCGAGGTGGCGCCGCGGGAGAAGCCCGCCGTGCTCATCCTCGGCAGTGGTCCCAACCGGATCGGGCAGGGTGTCGAGTTCGACTACTCGTGCGTCCACGCCAGCTTCGCCCTGCGCGATGCCGGCTACGACACGGTGATGGTCAACTGCAACCCCGAGACCGTGTCCACCGACTACGACACGAGCAGTCGGCTCTACTTCGAACCGCTGACCCTCGAGGACGTGCTCGAGGTCGTGCACGCCGAGCAGCAGGCCGGCCCGGTCGCGGGTGTCATCGTCCAGCTCGGCGGCCAGACGCCGCTGGGTCTCGCCAAGGCGCTCAAGGAGGCCGGCGTTCCCATCGTCGGCACCAGCCCCGAGGCCATCGACCTCGCCGAGGACCGCGGTGCCTTCGGGCGCGTCCTCGCCGAGGCCCAGCTGCCGGCACCCAAGCACGGCACGGCCTACAGCGCCGCCGAGGCGGTGGAGGTGGCCCGCGAGATCGGCTACCCCGTCCTCGTTCGCCCGTCGTACGTCCTCGGCGGGCGCGGCATGGAGATCGTCTACGACGACGAGACCCTGGCCACGTACGTCACCCGGGCCACTGTGGCGAGCCCCGAGCACCCCGTCCTCGTGGACCGCTTCCTCGACGACGCCATCGAGATCGACGTGGACGCGCTCTACGACGGCACGGACATGTACCTCGGCGGGATCATGGAGCACATCGAGGAGGCCGGCATCCACTCCGGCGACTCGGCCTGCACCCTGCCGCCGGTGACGCTGGGTGTGGCCGAGCTGGAACGCGTCCGCGAGGCGACCCTCAAGCTGGCCGAGGGCATCGGCGTGCGCGGCCTGATGAACGTCCAGTTCGCCCTGGCCCAGGACATCCTCTACGTCCTGGAGGCCAACCCCCGCGCGTCCCGCACCGTCCCGTTCGTGGCCAAGGCGACCGGGGTGCCGGTCGCCAAGGCTGCCGCGCGCGTGATGCTGGGCGCCACCATCAAGGAGCTGCGCGAGGAGGGCCTGCTGCCGCCGCACGGCGACGGCGGCTCGATGCCCGCCCACGCACCGGTGGCCGTCAAGGAGGCGGTGCTGCCCTTCAAGCGGTTCCGCACCCGCGACGGCCAGGTCGTCGACAGCCTGCTCGGCCCCGAGATGCGCTCGACCGGTGAGGTCATGGGCATCGACCAGGACTTCGGGACGGCGTTCGCCAAGGGAATGCTCGCGGCCGGCTCCGGGCTGCCGCGCGAAGGCAGGATCTTCGTCTCGGTGGCCAACCGCGACAAGCGCGCGATGATCTTCCCGGTCAAGCGCCTCGCCGACCTCGGCTTCACCATCGTCGCCACGACGGGCACCGCGGATGTGCTGCGGCGCAACGGGATCCCGTCCGAGGTGGTCCACAAGCACAGCGAGCGAACGGCCGGTGACGAGAGCATCGTCGACCTCATCCTCGCGGGAGAGATCGCGATGGTCGTCAACACCCCGAGCGGTCCCAACGCCCGGGCCGACGGCTACGCCATCCGCGCCGCCACGACGTCGATGGACAAGCCGATCGTCACCACCGTGCAGGAGCTGGCGGCGGCCGTGCAGGGCATCGAGGCGCAGATGCACGGAGTCTTCACCGTGAAGCCGTTGCAGGAGCACGCCCGCGACCTCGACCTCTACGACACGGGCACCGGCAAGGGGCCCCTCCGGTCGAGCAGCCCGGCCCCCGGTGCCGGCATCGGGGCGGGAGGGACCGCGTGAGCGCGGCGACCACGCGGCATACCTCGCAGGGCAGTGGCGTCGTGCAGGTGACCGGCGAGCTGATCGCGACCCGACGCGTCGGCGCGTACCACCACCTCACCTTCGTGGCCCCCGGACTGGCCGAGCTGGCCCACCCGGGTCAGTTCGTGGCCCTCGCGGTGGGTGGCGACACCAGCGCCACCCTGCTGCGCCGGTGCTTCTCGATCCACAAGGTCAGCCCGTCGGGCACCTACGGCGGCACCGTCGACGTCGTGATCTCGGCCGTCGGGCCGGGCACGCGGTGGCTCAGCACGCTGCGCGCCCACGACGAGGTCGACATCGTCGGACCGCTCGGCCGCCCCTTCCCGCTGCCCAAGGAGCCGGTGGCCTGTGTGCTCGTCGGAGGCGGCTACGGCAGCGCGCCGCTGTTCTGGCTGGCCGAGGCGCTGCGCGCGCGGGGCTGCCACGTCGAGATGGTCCTCGGGGCCGCCACCGAGTCCAAGCTGTTCGGAGTCGTCGAGGCACGTCGGTACGCCGACGGTGTCTCGGTGACGACCGACGACGGTTCGGCCGGCACCAGGGGCTGGGTCTCCGACGTGCTGCCGGAGGTCATCCGGCGCACCGGCGCGTCGGTCGTCTACGGCTGCGGTCCGATGGGCATGCTCAGGTCGATCACGGACGTCGCCGCCGCCGAGGGTGCGGTCGCCCAGGTGGCGGTGGAGGAGTCCATGGCGTGCGGCGTGGGCGTGTGCATGACCTGCGTCATGCCCGTCACGGGCAACGACGGGGCCACCCGGATGGTGCGGTCCTGCGTGGAGGGGCCGGTCTTCCGCGGTGACCGCGTCCGGTGGGACGCCTTCGCCGACGGGGTATGCCGGGTGCCCGCCGACACGGTCGGCGCACCCCGGGTGGGTGGCCACTGATGACGGTCGACATGTCGGTGCGGCTCGGATCGGTGACGCTGCCGAGCCCGATGATGACGGCCTCGGGGTGTGCTGCGAACGGTCGCGAGCTGGCGCGGTTCTTCGACATCCGCGAGCTCGGCGCGTTCGTCACCAAGTCGGTGATGGCCGACCCTCGGTCGGGGCGCGGCACGCCGCGGATGGCCGAGACGCCCGCCGGGATGCTCAACTCGATCGGGCTCCAGGGGCCGGGAATCTCGGCGTTCGTCGACAAGGACCTTGCCTGGCTCAAGCAGGTCGGGGCCCGGACCCTGGTCTCCATCGCCGGCAACACCAGCGGCGAGTTCGCCGACGTGGCGGCGACCCTGCGGGCGAGCGACGCCTTCGACGCGGTCGTGGGCGTGGAGGTCAACATCTCCTGCCCGAACGTCGCCAACCGCGGCCTCGTGTTCGCGTGCGACCCCATGGCCAGTGCCAAGGTCGTCGCGCTCGTGCGCGAGCAGCTGCCGCGGGACATCCCCATCTTCGCCAAGCTCACTCCCGATGTGACCGACATCGTCGGCGTGGCCCAGGCCTGCGTGAAGGCGGGTGCCGACGGGCTCACCATGATCAACACGTTGCTGGGCATGGTCATCGACACCGACCGGCTGCGGCCGCAGGTGGCGGGGGTGACGGGCGGCCTGTCCGGTCCCGCGATCCGGCCGGTGGCCGTCCGGGCCGTCTGGCAGACCCGGGCCGCGATGCTCGAGGGGCGCCTCCCGACGGTGCCGATCATCGGGGTCGGGGGAGTGCGCACGGGGCGTGACGCCCTTGAGCTGGTCGCGGCCGGTGCGAGCGCAGTGCAGGTGGGCACCGCCACGTTCAACGACCCCAGCGCACCCGTGCGAGTGGGTCGTGAACTGGCAGAACTGTTGCAGGACAAGGGATTCGAGCGGCTCACCGATGCAGTCGGTGTGGCCCACGGGAGGTTGGCGTGACCATCACGGAGTTGACGTTCGGACAACGGCTGCGCGGGGCGATGGACAGTCATGGCCCCCTGTGTGCGGGGATCGACCCCCACCGCGCCCTGGTCGAGTCGTGGGGACTCGGGTACGACGTCGACGGGCTGGCCGCCTTCACCGACGCGTGCGTCGAGGCGTTTGCCGGGCACGTCGGGGTGGTGAAGCCGCAGTCGGCCTTCTTCGAGGTGTTCGGGTCGCGAGGGGTCGCCATCCTGGAGCGGGCCATCCTCGCCCTGCGTGAGGCGGGCACGCTCGTGATCCTCGACGCCAAGCGCGGCGACATCGGCTCGACCATGGCGGCCTACGCCGAGGCCTACCTCGGCAAGGACGCGGTGGCGCCCGCCGATGCCGTCACGGTGAGCCCGTACCTGGGGTTCGAGTCCCTGCGGCCGGCTCTCGACCTCGCGGCCCAGACCGGACGGGGTGTCTTCGTCCTGGGGCTGACGTCCAACCCCGAGGGCCGCACGGTCCAGCACGCCCGGCTGCGCGACGTCAGCGTCGCCGAGTCGATGGTGGCCGGTGCGGGAGGCGAGAACGCCGCGGCCCGGGAGCGTGGCGAGCTCGGAAGCGTGGGCCTCGTGGTCGGGGCGACCGTCGGCTCTGCGGTCCAGGAGCTCGGTCTCGACCTCGCTGGTGCCACCGCACCGCTGCTCGCGCCCGGGGTCGGGGCCCAGGGCGGCACGAGCGAGGACCTGCGGCGCGTGTTCGGGGACGCCCTGCCCAACGTGCTGCCCGCCAGCAGTCGTGACGTCCTCAGTGCCGGGCCCGACGTGGCGGCACTGCGCGACCGCGCCGTCCGCACGAACGAGTCCCTGGCGGCACTCCTGCGCTGAGCCCTCCGGTGCTCAGCCCTCCCTGCGCTGAGCGCTCCGGCTGAGCACGGCGCCGGGCGCACCGAGCGGCGGTGGGGACACTCGGCTCCGCCTGCTGTGACCGGCGCCATGGAGCCTCGACGGGAAACCCGGCGGCGCGGTTGCTAGAGTCGGAAGAGATCACCCAGACACGAACCCGTGCCGAACCGCTTGCGCAAGGAGTACCACCGTGGCCCTTCCCCCGTTGACCCCGGAGCAGCGTGCGGCGGCCCTCGAGAAGGCTGCCGTCGCCCGCCGCGAGCGAGCTGCGGTGAAGAACCGGCTGAAGTATGCCCAGGGTTCGCTCAAGGAGGTCATCGCCGACGGCAAGGCCAACGAGGTCGTCGGCAAGATGAAGGTCTCGGCGCTGCTCGAGTCGATGCCGGGCGTGGGCCGGGTCCGTGCCCGCCAGATCATGGAGGAGGTCGGCATCTCCGAGAGCCGGCGCGTCCGCGGCCTCGGTGCCAACCAGATCTCCGCGCTGCTCACCCGCTTCGACGAGGCGTGAGCCGAACCGCTTCCGTCGGCGAGGACCGCCCCCGGCGGCTCGTCGTCCTCGCTGGACCCACCGCCGTCGGCAAGGGCACCCTGTCGTCGTATGTCCGCGACAACTTCCCCGAGGTCTGGCTCTCGGTCAGCGCCACCACCCGCAGGCCACGGCCGGGTGAGGTCGAGGGCGTCCACTACCACTTCGTCGACGAGCCCGAGTTCGCGCGGATGGAGCAGGCCGGTGAGCTCCTGGAGTCGGCCGTCGTGCACGGTCGCAACCACTACGGGACCCCGCGCGCTCCGGTGGAGCGGGCGCTGCGTGAGCACCGGATGACCCTGCTCGAGATCGACCTCCAGGGCGCCCGGCAGGTGCGGGACACCATGCCCGAGGCCTTGTTCGTCTTCCTCGCCCCGCCCAGCTGGGACGAGCTCGTGCGCCGGCTGGTCGGTCGCGGCACCGAGGACGCGGAGGAGCGGGGCCGTCGGCTCGACACCGCGAAGGTCGAGATGGCCGCCGAGGACGAGTTCGACGTGACCATCGTCAACGACGACGTTCGTCGTGCGGCGGAAGAACTCGTATCATTGATGCGATCGCACTGACCCGACAGTTGCCCTTGATCAACAGCTGCATCTACCAACAGAAGTGAGTACCCCGTGTCTGGAACCGTCGCCAACCCGATCGGCATCACCAACCCGCCGATCGACGACCTGCTCACCAAGGCCGACTCCAAGTACGCCCTGGTCATCTACTCGGCCAAGCGCGCCCGCCAGATCAACGCGTACTACAGCCAGCTGCAGGAGGGCCTGCTCGAGAACGTAGGCCCGCTCGTCGACAGCCAGGTCCACGAGAAGCCGATGTCGATCGCCCTGCGCGAGATCAACGAGGGCCTGGTCACCTCCGAGCCGATCGAGAGCTGAGCCCGGACACGGGCCGGACGAGAGCGGGGGACAGGGGCGCCATGGCGCGCATCGTCCTGGGTGTCAGCGGCGGGATCGCGGCCTACAAGGCGTGCTCGCTGCTGCGCCTGTTCACCGAGGCGGGCCATGACGTCACCGTGGTGCCGACCGAGTCGGCGCTCCAGTTCGTCGGAGCCCCCACGTGGGAGGCCCTGTCCGGCAAGCCCGTGCACACCGGGGTCTGGGACTCGGTGCACGAGGTGCCGCACGTGCGCCTCGGGCAGACCGCCGACCTGGTCGTCGTCGCGCCCGCCACGGCCGACCTGCTGGCCAAGGCCGCGCACGGCCTGGCCGGCGACCTGCTCACCAACGTCCTGCTGACAGCCCGCTGCCCCGTGGTCATGGCGCCGGCGATGCACACCGAGATGTGGGACCACGCGGCCACCCAGGCCAACATCTCCACCCTCGCCGAACGCGGCATACACATCATCCCGCCCGCGTCGGGGCGCCTCACCGGCGCCGACACGGGGCCGGGTCGCCTCCCCGAGCCCGAGACGTTGTATGCCGTGTGCGAGCGGATCCTCGCCCACCCCGCACCCCACACCGATCGTGGGACTCCTGCCACGACATCCGAGCTCGCCGGCCGCAAGGTGGTCATCACTGCGGGAGGGACTCGGGAGCCGATCGACCCGGTGCGGTTCCTGGGGAACCGCAGCTCGGGCAAGCAGGGCTACGCCCTCGCCGTGGTGGCCGCCCGGCGTGGAGCGACCGTGACCCTGCTCGCCGCCAACACGTCCCTGCCCGCACCGACGGGCGTGACCGTGGTGCCGGTCTCCACCGCGCTCGAGCTGCAGGCGGCGGTGGAGGTGGCTGCCAAGGACGCCGACGTCGTCGTGATGGCTGCTGCCGTGGCCGACTTCCGGCCGGCGCACTACACGGAGGCCAAGATCAAGAAGGAGTTCGGTGTCCCGGGTGGCCCCGAGGCGGAGTCCGCGCCGACCATCGAGCTGGTTCGCAACCCCGACATCCTCGCGGGTCTCGTGGAGTCGCGCGGTGAGGAGGCCAGCCCCGTGATCGTCGGCTTCGCCGCCGAGACCGGGGACGCCCAGGGCGGGGTCCTCGAGCACGGCCGCGACAAGCTGGCTCGCAAGGGCTGCGACCTGCTCGTCGTGAACGAGGTGGGCGCCGACAAGACCTTCGGCCAGGACGACAACACCATCCACATCCTGCGGCTGGGGTCCAGCCACGTCACCGACGCCGGACCGGCCTCGAAGGAGCTCGTCGCCGCCGTAGTGTGGGACGCCGTCCAGGAGATCCTCTGACCTAGGTAGACTCTCGGGGTCGCGCGGCCCGTCGCCGTAGCGCCCAGCATCGTCAGCATTCGCTGCTCCAAAGGAGAAATGAGTGTCCGCWCGCCTGTTCACSTCCGAGTCCGTCACCGAGGGCCACCCGGACAAGATCTGTGACCAGATCTCCGACGCGATCCTGGACGCCATGCTCGACCAGGACCCGGGCAGCCGGGTCGCGGTCGAGACGATGGTGACGACAGGCCTGGTCCACGTGGCTGGCGAGGTCACCACCGAGGCCTACGTCGAGATCCCCAAGATCGTGCGCGACACGGTGCTCGGCATCGGCTACGACTCCTCCACCAAGGGTTTCGACGGCGCCTCCTGCGGTGTCGAGGTCTCGATCGGCCAGCAGAGCCCCGACATCGCCCAGGGCGTCGACACGGCGTACGAGAACCGCACCGGTGGCGTCGACCCGCTCGACAAGCAGGGGGCGGGCGACCAGGGCCTGATGTTCGGGTATGCCTGCGAGGACACCGCCGAGCTGATGCCGCTGCCGATCCACCTCGCGCACCGGCTGGCCGAGCGCCTCACCACCGTGCGCAAGAGCGGCGAGGTCGCCTACCTGCGCCCTGACGGCAAGACCCAGGTGACCATCGGCTACGACGGCGACAAGGCCGTCAGGCTCGACACGGTCGTCCTGTCCACCCAGCACGCCGAGGACATCTCGCTCGACGGACTGCTCGCGCCCGACATCATCGAGCACGTGATCAAGCCCGTCCTGGCCGAGCTGGCCGACGAGGGCACCGAGCTCGACCTCTCCGACTACCGCACGCTGATCAACCCGACCGGCAACTTCGTCATCGGCGGCCCGATGGGCGACGCCGGGCTCACCGGTCGCAAGATCATCGTCGACACCTACGGCGGCATGTCCCGCCACGGTGGCGGCGCGTTCTCCGGCAAGGACCCGTCGAAGGTCGACCGCTCGGCCGCCTACGCCATGCGCTGGGTCGCCAAGAACGTCGTCGCCGCAGGGCTGGCCCGCCGCTGCGAGGTCCAGGTCGCCTACGCCATCGGCAAGGCCCAGCCGGTCGGCCTCTACGTCGAGACCTTCGGCACCGAGAGCGTGCCCGTCGACAAGATCCAGGCCGCGATCTCGAAGGTCTTCGACCTGCGCCCGGGCGCTATCGTCCAGGACCTCGACCTGCTGCGCCCGATCTACAAGCCGACGGCGGCCTACGGCCACTTCGGCCGCACCCAGGCGGGCCACGTGGAGAACCCCTTCACGTGGGAGCGCACCGACCGCATCGACGCACTGCAGAAGGCCGTCAAGGACTGACGGCCCCCTCCGCTAGGTTCGCTCCCGTGAGCGGACAGGAGGGCGAGACCGAGCAGCTGGAGCTGATCCGCTCCACCCTGCCCCGGACCCGCACGCCTCGCACCGAAGCCACCGCGTCCACGGACCCGGTGGCTTCGGTCGTCGTCGACACGGGCCTGGCGCACCTCGACCGTCCGTTCGAGTACCTCGTCCCGCAGACGTTGTCCGATACCGCCGTGCCCGGCACGCGCGTCAAGGTGCGCTTCGCCGGGCAGGACCTCGACGGCTTCGTCGTGGCCCGCGCCGCCGCCGCCGAACACGAGGGACGGCTGGCGCCGATCCGCCGGGTCGTGTCGCCGGAGCCGGTGCTGCGGCCGACCCAGCTCGGCGTCGCCACGGCGGTCGCGGCGCGCTGCGCCGGCTCGCTCGGCGACGTGCTCCGGCTCGCGGTGCCCCCGCGGCACGCCGCGGCCGAGAAGGCGCTTGCGCTGGAGGCCCCCACCCCCGATCCCCTCCCCGACGTGAGCGGTCCGGGAGGCGCCTGGGGCAGGTATGCCGCGGGGCCGGCATACCTCTCGCGACTGGCGACGGGGGAGTCGCCGGCGGCGTCGTGGCTGGCCGCGCCCAGCTCGGACCCGTCGCAGGACTGGCCCCGCGCCCTGGCGGACGCCGCGGCCGCGACCCTCGCCGGCGGGCGGGGCAGTGTCCTCGTGGTGCCGGACCACCGCGACGTCAGGCGCGTGGACGCGGCCCTCACCGAGGCGCTCGGCCCCGGGCGGCACGTGCGGCTCACGGCCGACCAGGGACCCCAGGCGCGCTACACCGCGTGGCTCAAGGTCCTGCGTGGGCACGTGTCCGTGGTCGTGGGCACGCGGGCGGCCGCGTTCGCGCCGGTGCGCGACCTCGGGCTCGTGGCGTGGTGGGACGACGGTGACGACCTGCTGGACGAGCCGAGGTCGCCCTACCCCCACGTCCGCGACGTGCTCCTGACGCGCGCGGCCGTCGAGGGAGCCGCGGTCCTCTCGGGAGGGTTCACGCGGACGGTGGCCGTGCAGCGGCTCGTCGACTCCGGCGAGCTGCGGACCATCACGGGCGGTGGCCTCCGCAGTGCTGCCCCCCGGGTGCAGGTGGCCGGCGAAGGGGTCGAGGTCGAGCGTGATGCGGCGGCGGCCTCGGCGCACCTGCCCTCCATCGCCTGGCGGACCGCCAAGGCCGCCCTCGAGTCCGGCCCGGTGCTCGTGCAGGTGCCCCGCCGCGGCTACGTCCCCTCGCTGTCGTGCCAGACCTGTCGGACCGCCGTGCGATGCGCCCACTGCGCAGGCCCCGTTGCCCTGGGCTCCCGCCAGGCCGAGCCGGCCTGTCGCTGGTGCGGACGAGGGGTCGGGCGGTTCGAGTGTCGGCACTGCGGAGGGCGCGAGCTGCGCTCGTCGGTGGTCGGCGCACGTCGGACGGCCGAGGAGCTGGGCAGGGCGTTCCCCGGGGTGCCGGTGCACACCTCCGGGGCGGGTGCCGTGCTCGACCGGGTGGCCGCCGCGCCGTCCCTCGTCATCGCCACACCGGGTGCCGAACCCGTGGCCGACGGTGGGTATGCCGCGTGCCTGCTCCTCGACGCCTGGGCCAGCCTCGACCGCCCCACCCTGGATGCGGGGGAGGAGGCGTTGCGTCGGTGGCTGGCCGCCGGCGCCCTGACGCGTGGTGCGGGAGCAGGTGGCCAGCTGGTGCTGTGCGGTGCCCCCACCCACACGACGCTGCCGGTCGTCGAGGCGCTGGTCCGGTGGGACCCCGCGTGGTTCGCTGCCCGGGAGCTCGCGGAGCGCCAGGAGCTCTCCCTGCCCCCGACGGTGGCGATGGCAGCCCTGACCGGTGACCGCCGCGCTCTCGAGGCCGCCCTGCGGCTGGCTCACCTGCCGACCGAGGTGGACCAGCTCGGTCCGCTGCCGGTGACCGACGACTCCGTCCGCGTCCTGCTGCGTGCCCCGCTCGAGCAGCGCCCCGACCTGGCGGCGGCCCTGGTGGCGATGAAGGCCGTGCGGAGCGCCCGGAAGGAGAAGGCCAGCATCCAGGTCCGGATGGACCCGCGCGACCCCGCCACCTGAGCCGTGCCAGCGGCCGCGCGCACGCGGCATACACTGGCAGCCACTTTCGCCCGGCCCAGCCATAGGGTCCAACCCCAGCCATGCTCAACCAACCCCAGGAACGTGCGTTGTCGATCCAGAACATCCGCCTCTTCGGCGACCCGGTCCTGCGCACCCCGGCCGAGCCCGTCGTCGACTTCGACCGGGAGCTGCGGCAGCTGGTCAAGGACCTGACCGAGACGATGATCGACGCCCCCGGGGCGGGACTCGCCGCGCCGCAGATCGGGGTGGGGCTGCGGGTGTTCACGTACTGGGTGGACGGTGAGCTCGGCCACCTCGTGAACCCCGACCTCGACCTGTCGACCGAGCTCCAGGACGGCGAAGAGGGCTGCCTGTCGTTCCCGGGCCTGAGGTTCGAGACGCCTCGGGCGATGCGGACGGTGGCCAAGGGGTTCAACCAGTTCGGTGAGCCCGTGGTCATCGAGGGGTCGGAGCTGCTGGCCCGGTGCCTGCAGCACGAGACCGACCACCTCGACGGGATCCTGTTCATCGACCGGATGGACCGCGAGCAGCGCAAGGCCGCGATGAAGGCGATTCGCGAGGCGCAGTGGGCCGGTGGCGACGCTCCCGTCGTCAAGGTCAGCCCGCACGCCACCTTCGGCCGGGGGATGTGATGCGGCTGGTCTTCGCCGGCACACCCGAGCCGGCGGTGCCGTCGCTCGAGGCCCTGGTCGCCTCGCCGCACGAGGTCGTCGCCGTGGTGACGCGTCCCGACGCCCGCGCCGGCCGTGGTCGCGGTGTGGTCAAGTCGCCGGTCCGCCTTCGGGCCGAGGAGCTCGGCATCGAGGTGCTGACCCCCGACCGTCCGCGGGACCCCGACTTCCTCGAACGACTGCGGGCGCTGGCGCCGGACGCCTGCCCTGTGGTGGCCTACGGCGCCCTGATCCCGCAGGCGGCCTTGGACATCCCGCGGCACGGCTGGGTCAACCTGCACTTCTCCCTGCTGCCCGCGTGGCGGGGGGCTGCACCCGTGCAGCACGCCGTGATGGCCGGCGACGAGGTGACCGGTGCCTCGACCTTCCTCATCGAGGCGGGCCTCGACACGGGGCCGGTCTTCGGGCTGATGACGGAGCGGATCCGCCCGCGCGACACCGCGGGTGACCTGCTCGGCAGGCTCGCCGAGGGGGGTGCCGGCCTGCTGGTCGCGACCATGGACGGCATTGCCGACGGCGCCCTGACTCCCGTGCAACAGGCGGTCGACGGAGTCTCCCTGGCGCCCAAGATCGATGTCGAGGACGCACGGGTGCGCTGGGACCGACCGGCCGTTGCGGTGGACCGGCAGGTGCGTGGGTGCACCCCCGCGCCGGGTGCGTGGTCCACCTTCCGTGGGGAACGTGTCAGGCTGCTGCCCGTCCACCTCGACGAGGGGTATGCCGGGCCACGGCTGGCACCGGGAGAAGTCGCCGCCGGGAAGCGCGAGGTCCACGTGGGCACCGCCGGTGGGCCGGTCCGGCTCGGTGACGTCCGTCCGCACGGCAAGAAGCAGATGGCCGCGGCCGACTGGGCGCGAGGGGTCCGCATCGAGGCAGGAGAACGGTTCAGCCATGAGTGACCAAGGACCACGCGGACCTCGTCGGGACGACGATGGTGGCCGCCGCAACGCGAAGGGTCGTCAACGTCCCGAGCGGACGCACGGCGACAGGGAGCGCTCTGCGCAACGGCCCAGCGAACGCAACCGCACCAGCGACCCGCAGCGCCTCGCGGCCTACACGGTCCTGCGCGCGGTCGCTGAAGGGGCCTACGCCAACCTCGAGCTCCCGAAGGTGTTGCGCGACAGGGGGATCAACGGCCGAGATGCCGCGTTCACGACTGAGCTCGTCTACGGCGCGGTGCGGATGCACGGGCTCTACGACCCGGTCATCAGCGTCGCGGCGGGGCGCCCGGTGACCAAGATCGACCCCAATGTCCTGGACACCTTGCGGCTCGGCGTCCACCAGCTGCTCGGCATGCGGGTGCCCACCCACGCTGCCGTTGACGAGACGGTGGCGCTGGCGCGCAAGGTCAACGGGGCTGGCGCAGCGGGGTTCGTCAACGCAGTCATGCGTCGGGTCAGCGAACGTGACCTCGACGCCTGGCTCTCGGAGGTCGTGCCGACTGGCGACCTGACAGCCCGGTTGGCCGTCGAGCAGTCGCACCCGGAGTGGATCGTCAAGGCGCTGCGGGCCGCCCTGCTCGGTCATGGGGCCGCGACCGCCGACACCGTCGACGCGGAGCTGACGGCCTTGGTGACCTCGGACAACGCCGCCGCGAAGGTGTCCCTCGTGGCACGCCCGGGACTGGCCACCGTGGCCGAGCTCGTGGACGGCGGCGCCACCGCCTCCCGGCTCTCACCGGTCGGTGCGATCCTCGACGGAGGTGACCCGGGCGGCATACCCGCGGTGCGTGATGGACGGGCTGCGGTCCAGGACGAAGGCTCACAGCTCGTCGCCCTGGCCCTGGCAGCCGTGCCCGTCGAGACCGATGGGACCGAACAGTGGCTGGACCTCTGTGCCGGTCCAGGGGGGAAGGCGGGCCTGCTCGCGGGTCTGGCCGTTGAGGCCGGCGCAGACCTCACCGCCAACGAGGTCAGCGAGCACCGCACCGACCTGGTCCGTCAGACGCTGCGTCCCGCGATCGCGCGGGCGAAGCAGGCAGGTCGAACCGTCACGGTGCGCACCGGGGACGGTCGCACCCTCGGCGAGGACGAGCCCGGTCGCTATGACCGCGTGCTGGTGGATGCTCCGTGCACCGGGTTGGGCGCCCTACGTCGCCGCCCCGAGGCACGATGGCGGCGAACCCCCGCGGACCTCGCCGACCTCGGCAAGCTGCAGCGCGAGCTGCTCGCCTCGGCCATCGACGCCACGGCGCCCGGGGGAGTCGTCGCGTACGCCACCTGCAGCCCCCACCTGGCCGAGACGTCGTTCGTCGTGGGTGACGTGACCAAGCGCCGATCGGATGTCGAGCTACTCGACGCCCGCGACTTCGTCCGTGACACCGAGGGCGCTGTCGTGGACGTCCCCGGAACCGGCCCGACGGTGCAGCTGTGGCCGCACGTGCACGGCACCGATGGCATGTTCCTGGCGTTGCTGCGCAAGAAGGGATGACCGGAGCGCAGAGGTCCTTGCGCTCAGGGCGGTGTGGTTAGGGTCGACGTCATGCCGGTGACACTGCGCCCCATGCGCACCGAGGACGCGCCCGGAGTGGGCGCCATGCACCACCAGGCCTGGGTGGACACCTACGGTGCGGTCCTGCCCGAGGGCTACTTCGCCACGTGGACCGTCGACGACGCCGTCGAGCGCTGGCGGGACCTGTTGGCTGCCCCGACGCCAGAGGGGACGAAACGCCTCGTGGCGGTCGAGGGCGAGACGATCTGCGGACTCGTGGCCGGCGGACCCTCCCGGGACCCGGCCGGGCGACCGCAGAGCACCCGGCCGGCGGAGCTGTGGGCGCTCTACGTCGCCGCGTCACGACTCGGCACCGGCCTCGGCCAACTGCTCCTCGACGCCGTGCTCGGGCGACAGGAGCCCGCAGAGCTCTGGGTCTTTCGCGACAACCCACGAGCGCGTGCCTTCTACGCGCGGAACGGCTTCGCACCGGACGGCGCGACCTACGTCGACGACCGGTTCCCCAACCTTCCCGAGATCCGGTTGGTGCGCTGACGGACCTCCCCGAGGTCAGGATGGTGCGCAGACGCCCCCGGAATAGCGGTCCGTGGCAGCCGGTTGGCCCTCAGGTGATCACACCAGCGCTGTCCGTTCTCGACCTCGTGCCCGTGCGCAGCGACCAGACCACGGGTGACGCGCTGGCCGCGACCAGGTCACTGGCCCGGGTTGCCGACCGCCACGGCTACCGCCGCTACTGGCTGGCCGAGCACCACAACATGCCCGCCGTGGCGGCGACGAACCCGCCGGTCCTCATCGCGATGGTGGCCGCGGCCACGGAGCGGATCCGGGTCGGTTCAGGTGGGGTCATGCTGCCCAACCACGCACCCCTGGTCGTGGCCGAGCAGTTCGCCCTGCTGGAGGCAGCGCACCCGGGGCGCATCGACCTCGGGATCGGACGTGCCCCCGGCACCGACCCGGTGACCAGCTACGCCCTGCGGCACGGCGCCGGCGGCGTCGACCAGGACGCGGTCCAGCGGTTCCCCCAGTACGTCGACGACGTCATCGCACTGATGTCCCCGGGGGGTGTCGGCATCAGGGTCGGCGGCGAGGTCCACCCCTTGCACGCCACTCCCCGCGCAGCCTCGGCACCTGACGTCTGGCTGCTCGGATCGTCCGACTACTCGGCGCGCCTGGCCGCCGAGCGCGGCCTGCCGTACGTCTTCGCGCACCACTTCTCGGGGCGCGGTACGGCGGCGGCCCTCGACCTCTACCGCAGTGGCTACACCCCTTCGGCCGCGCACCCCGAGCCACGCACCTTCCTCACGGTCAACGTCGTGGTGGCGCCCACCCAGGCCGACGCCGAGCGACTCACCCTGCCGAACCTCGCATCGATGGTGGCGCTGCGGTCCGGCGGGCCACTGACCCCTCAGCCGCTCGTCGAGCAGGCAGAGGAGTCCGGCATCGCGGACGGCCACCGCAGCCTTGCCGCCGAGATGCGTCAGCGGTGGGTCGTGGGCACCCCGGATGCCGTCGCCGAGGAGCTCACCGCCCTCGCCGCCGAGTACGACGTCGACGAGGTGATGGTGCACCCGGTCGCCGGAGCCGTGGTCGGCACGCCCGCGGGCCTCGCCCCGGCCCGCGAGGCGACCCTGGCGCTGTTGGCCGACGCGCTCGGTCAGCAGGCAGCGTAGGCCGGGGGCAGCACTCCTCGGCAGGGTCGGCCCAGCATTGGTCGGCAGGGTCGGCCCAGCATTGGTCGGCAGGCGGCGTAGCCAGAGCCGCGCGGACGTCAGCTGTACGTGCCGAGGCGGCGGAGGACCTCGTCGATGACGTCGACCTGGGGGCGCTCTCCAAGGGCCTCGTGCATCGCCCTGGCTCGACGAAGGTGCGTGCCGGCGTCCGGTCGCGCCAGGTGGACGCCGACCATGCCGATCGCTCGCTCGAGGGCCGCGTCGACAGCCGGCGAGGCCATGGTCTGGGCGTGGCCCCGCGCTGCAGTCAGGGCCGCGTCGGCCGCGCGCTCGTCGCCCGTGAGGGCGTGTGCCTCCGCGAGGTTCAGCTCGACCAGTGCGATCCCCGGGGCGTTGTCCGGCCTGATCGTGAGCATTTCCCTGGCGGTACTGATCCTTCGGACCGCCTCGCCACCGTCTCCGCGGTGCAGCGCTGCCTGCCCGAGGTGCAGCTCGCAGTAGCCGGCGTCGACCTCGTGCGCAGCCAGCTCGGAACCCAGGTACAGCCTCTGGGCCTCGCGCACGAGGGCCTCGCCCTCGACCAGTCGCTGGCGCCGGATGTGCAGCTCGCCGAGGATGCGACGGCGTCCGGCGTCCTCGTCGGGATCAGCGTCGGGGACGGCGAGAAGGCGCAGCGCCACCACGTCGTCGCCCGTCTCCATCGCCACCTGCGCGCGCAGGTGGCGGACGATCCCAGGGGTCGGGTTCTCTCCGAGAACAGCAGCAGCGTCAAGGTAGCGACCGAGCCCGATCAGCGCGCCACCGCGCAGCATCAGGTCCATGTCCCCGAGGCTGGGTCGCAGTCGAGCGGGTAGCACCGGGTGGTCGAGGAGCTGCAGGGTCCGGGCGTACAGCCCGGTGAGCAAGGCACTCGTGGCGCGGACCCGGTTCCCTGCCACCCGGTACGGCCAAGGCGGCTGAGGGTGGTCCAGGACCTGTCCATGGTGGCCCAGCAGGAGCAGGCGGTTCATGTCGGCGAGCATGCGTCTGGCAATCCGGTCGGTGACCGCAGCCCAGCCGACGGCTGCAACGGAGAGCGTGAGCAGCACGATGCCCAGCGCCCCGAGTGCCCCGAGTCCCTCGAGCGCCCCGAGCGCCCTGAGTCCCTCGAGCGTCCCGAGTCCCCCGAGTGCCCGCATGGGGCCGATTGTGCAGGCCGACACGGCGGTGCGTCCCGTGGTCATGCTGGGCCCATCCGTTCGGACGATGCCACGCCGATAGGGTTGGCGCCGTGCAGATCTCGCCGAGCATCCTGTCCGCCGACTTCGCGAACCTCGAGAGCGAGCTGGGTCGCATCGCCAATGCCGACTGGGCCCACGTCGACGTGATGGACGGTCACTTCGTGCCCAACCTCACCCTCGGCCTGCCTGTCGTCGAGGCCCTCGCGAAGGTGAGCCCGATCCCGCTCGACTGCCACCTGATGATCGACGACCCCGACCGGTGGGCCCCGATGTACGCCGAGGCGGGTGGCGCGTCCGTGACGTTCCACATCGAGGCCGCTCGCGACCCGCGCGCCCTGGCGAAGAACCTCCGCGCCCTGGGTGCCCGGGCGGGGATGGCCATCAAGCCGGGCACCCCGTTCGCGCCCTACGAGGACCTCCTGCCCGACCTGGACATGGTGCTCGTCATGACGGTGGAGCCGGGTTTCGGGGGGCAGTCCTTCATGGCGGACCAGATGTCGAAGGTTGCCCAGGTCCGCGAGGCGGTCCGGCGCGTCGGTGGGGAGGTCTGGGTGCAGGTCGACGGGGGAGTGTCGGCCAAGACCATCGAGGAGTGCGCCGAAGCAGGAGCCGACGTGTTCGTCGCCGGGTCGGCCGTCTACGGTGCCGAGGACGCAGCCGCGGCCGTGGACGAGCTGCGCGCCCTGGCGACGACCCACGCCCACTGAGCTGACCGGCATACCCCTCGGTCCCGGCGGTGTCGTTGAGGGTTCCGGCGGTGTCGTAGACGGTCCCGGGGGTGGCGTTGAGAGTGCCGGCGGTGTCGTCGAGCCGTCAGCCGGACTCGTCCCAGCGGCGGATCGCGTCGAAGGGGTCACGCTCGACCACTGCTGGGCCGGCACCTGACCTCTCGGGTGCGCCCACGACCAGGCGCAGTCGTGGCGTGAAGGTGTCCCTGAGCTCGCGATCGGAGGGAATCTCGATCTCGGCCCAGCAAGCTCGTTCTCCCGACGGCGGTCGGTAGGTCGTGGCCCTGTCGTCGCGCTCGCGCGAGCCCACGTCAGGTGGCGCGAGCTCGTCAGGCCCCGGGGGTCGCAACCGGTGCCCGTACCGATTCACGACGACGAGCCCATCGTGGCGAGTGGGGTCACCGGTGATGGTGAAGTCTCCCCGATCGATGGCGTCGTGGTGGAACGGACAGAGGCTGATCTGGTTGTCGTCGTCGGTGGCACCACCCTCGGCCCACTCGGCGAGGTGGTGGATCTCGACGAACCGAGTGGCGGTACATCCTGGGAACCGACATCCGCGATCGCGGTCCTCGATCAGCCTGCGTGAGCGCCGGGGGAGGATGCGCATCGTCCGGCCGACGCTGATCGGCCGCCCCTGCGTCTCCCACACCGGTTGGAGGACGCCATCGCTGAGGAACCGCTCGACGAGCCGGGTCGGGATGGCGCTGCCGCCGTTGATCCAGGCGCCGTCCGTGTCCAGGTGGACGTAGACGCGGTAGTGGCTGGCGCGGCTCGTGGAGGCGACGCCGGCCAAGGACCGGTGCGCGATCTCCGCGAGGGCATCGGCGTAGGTGGGCCGGGTGGCGCGGGGCTCACTCACACCCGCCACAGGGTCCACAGCCACAGGGTCCACAGCCACAGGGTCCGCCCCCAGAGGGTCCGCCCCCAGAGGGTCCTCCGCCGGAGGGTGCCCCGCTGCTGGATCTGTCGCTGTCGGGTCTGGCGTCGCAGCGTCGGCGGTGGCCGCCCGGTCACCGTCCCGCTGCTGGAGGAACAGGGCGTCCTTGGCTTCCTTGACGGCCTGTTCGACGAGCGCTCCGATCGTCGCGGGCGCGCTGTAGCGGAGCTGGAACCGGCCATCTCGGTCGTAGTGCATGGAGATCTCGGGTTTGGCACACGCACGACGCTCGGACTCGCTCTTCCGGCCGCTCGGGTGGTCGAGCGCGACCGGATCCGGCGGGGAGTCAGGTGACGCGGACTCGGGTGACGCGGACTCCACCTCGGCTGCCGGGTCGTGGAACGCGTGTCGGCCCACGACCCGTCGCAGCTGGGGGACCGTGGCGTGCCTGGCCAGGTGGGTCATCGACGCCTGGTGGGTGGCCGGCACGTGGTGAGCCACGACTGCTGCCGCGTCGAGCGACAGCTCACCAGCGCTGACGGCCGCGGCTGCGTCCGGAAGCTCAGCGCGTCGTCGGGCGACGGCGACGACGTCGCGGGCGTGCGCGGGGGACAGCCCTGCTCGGACCGTGAAGTAGTGCTCGGGGGAGCGGAAACCGCCATCACCCCAATGACCACCCTCGATCAGCTCGGCAGCGATGTCGACGAGCTCGGCGTGCGCCCGGTTGAGCCGCCCGGCCACCATCGCCGTGCGGGTCCAGAGGTCCTGCTGGACCTCTCCGCGCTCCATGGCGATCGAACTCGACGACATGGCCCTATCGTACACGTGTTCGAATGTGCGATCAAGGCCATCCACAACCAATTCCGTTGTGGCGCAAGCCATCTCGTTCTCGATCGATGTCAGAGGTGTGTGGTAGCGGGCTCCTGCTACCTCGGCCCTCCTTCACGAATGCGCCACCGGCAATCCGTCATGGGCACGGAATCTCACGGTCGCCGACGTGCGTGGGCTCTTCGGCCGATGTGGTGTACCCGCGGGCCGGCCGGCCGGACGTTCGTGAGGACCGTCACGCGGACCGGGCGGCGCGCACCCCGCCGCCCTGCGGCATACTGGAACCTGACGTGCTCCGGGGTCGGTGTAATTCCGAACCGGCGGTGACAGTCCGCGACCCGACCGCAGCCAGCGGCCGGTTGACTGGGTGGAACTCCCAGACCGACGGTGAAAGTCCGGATGGTAGGCAGCACGCGACAGCGGGACCAGTGGGTTCGCAGTGCGGCAGTTGCCGACCCTGCGGCCCGAATTCTCGCCAGCAGCAGGCCAGCCTGCACGCCCCCCGGAGCTCAACCGAGACGGTTTCGAGCAAGGGCAGGACAGTGACTCAGCAATCCGCGGGCGACACGGCGATGATGCGCCGTGCCCTGGGGCTGGCCGCCCACGGTCCCCGGGCCAACCCCAACCCTCGCGTCGGGTGCGTGCTCGCGGACGCCGCCGGCAACGTCGTGGCAGCCGGCTGGCACCGCGGTGCGGGGACGCCCCACGCCGAAGCCGACGCCCTGAGCGCCGCGGGGGAGCGCGCCGCCGGGTGCACCGCCTACGTCACCTTGGAGCCCTGCAACCACAGCGGGCGCACCCAGCCCTGTGCTACCGCCCTGTATGCCGCGGGCGTGGCTCGCGTGGTGTACGCCCAGACCGACCCCAACCCGGCCGCAGCCGGCGGGGCCAAGTGGCTGCGCAGGCGGGGTGTCGCGGTGGAGGGTGGCCTCCTGGCAGACGAGGCACAGGCCCTCAACGCGACCTGGACCCACCTGGTGACCACCGGGCGCCCATGGGTGACCTGGAAGCTCGCGACCACCCTCGACGGCCGCAGCGCAGCAGCCGACGGGACGAGCCAGTGGATCACGGGGGAAGCCGCCCGGGCCGACGTCCACGAGCAGCGATCCCGGAGTGGGGCGATTCTCGTGGGCACCGGCACGGCGCTGCTCGACGACCCGCAGCTGACCGCGCGCCGCCCCGACGGCTCGCTGTACCCGGAGCAGCCGATCCGCGTGGTGATGGGCGAGCGCGACCTGCCAGCCGATGCCCGGGTCCTCGACGACGCGGCCCCCACGTGGCAGCTGCGCACGCGCGATCCCAAGGACGTCCTGTCGGCGCTCGCCGGGGCCGAGGTGCACCACCTCTGGCTCGAGGGCGGCCCCACGGTCGCCGCAGCCTTCATGGCCGCCGACCTGATCGACGAGCTCGTGGCCTACGTGGCGCCGGTCCTGTTGGGACGCGGCCGCCCGTCGGTGAGCGACCTGGGGATCACGTCGATCGACCATGCGCTCCGCCTGCAGCCCACCGACATCACCCTGATCGGTGACGACGTGCGGATCACGGCATCACTGAAGGGAACTCGCTGATGTTCACGGGAATCGTCGAAGAGCTCGGCCGCGTGGTCGCGCTCGACGCCGGCGCCGACTCGGCCCGACTGACGGTGGCCGGACCACTCGTCACCTCCGATGCGGCGCACGGCGACTCGATCGCCGTCAACGGCGTCTGCCTGACCGTCGTCGACCACGACTCCGAGCAGTTCACCGTCGACGTCATGGCCGAGACCCTCGACAGGAGCAGCCTCGGCACACTCAGCCCCGGCGACCCGGTCAACCTCGAGCGGGCCATGGCGGCCTCGAGCAGGTTCGGTGGCCACATCGTCCAGGGCCACGTGGACGGCACCACCCGGATCCTCGCGCGCACGCCCGGGGACCGGTGGGAGGTCGTGCAGTTCGGCCTGCCGAACGCACTGGCCCGCTACGTCGTCGAAAAGGGGTCGATCACGGTCGACGGCGTCAGTCTCACGGTCTCCTCCGTCGACGACGTGACGTTCAGCGTCTCCCTGATTCCGACCACGCTCGCCCTCACCACGTTGGGACACAAGGAAGTCGGCGACATCGTCAACCTCGAGGTCGATGTCCTCGCCAAATACGTCGAACGCCTGCTCACCTCCAAGGAGACCTCCGCATGAACATCTTCAGTCGGCTCTACGAGGCGCACCTGACGATCGCCGGCCACCCCATCACGTGGCGCGAGATCGTGGGCAACGCCTTCGGCTTCGCCTCCGCCATCGGTGGCCTGCGACGCCGCGTCTGGGCCTGGCCGATCGGCATCGTCGGCAACGTGCTGCTGTTCACGGTGTTCATCGGTGCGACCTTCGACGCGCAGGCGCAGCAGCCGTTGTTCGGCCAGGCCGGCCGGCAGGTCTTCTTCATCCTGACCAGCGTGTACGGCTGGTGGCGGTGGAGCGAGCAGCGCAAGGCGCGACGTGACGCGTCCGCCGCCGCGATCACACCGCGCTGGGCGACGATCCAGGAGCGGACGGCCTACCTCGTGGCGGCGGCCGCGGGCGTGCTGGTCTTCCAGTGGGTGTTCTCGGTGATCGGGGCGGGCTGGCCGGCGCCACGCTGGTACTTCTGGTGCGACGCCTGGATCTTCGTCGGCTCGATGGTGGCGACGTACGCGATGGCCCGCGGCTGGAACGACTTCTGGCTGGCGTGGATCRCGGTGGACCTCGTCGGGGTGCCCCTGCTCTGGCACTCGAAGTACTACCCGACGGCAATCCTGTTCGTCGTCTACGGCGGCCTGGTCATCTACGGCTTCTTCGTCTGGCTCAAGGCTTCCCGTGAGGAGCGCGACCCCGCTCCCGAGCTGAGTGAGGTGTCGGCATGATCGGTCTGGCCAGCATCGAGGCGGCCCTCGCGGCGCTGCGGCAAGGGCGTCCGGTGCTGGTCACCGACAGTGAGGACCGCGAGAACGAGGGCGACGTCATCCTCGCCGCGCAGACCCTGACGGACGCTTGGCTGGCCTGGACGATCCGGCACACCAGCGGCTACCTCTGCGCGCCGATCACGAGCGAGACGGCCGACCGGCTCGGGCTGCCGCTGATGGTTGCCGACAACCGTGACCCGCTCCGCACCGCCTACACAGTGAGCATCGACGCCGCAGCAGGCGTGACCACGGGCATCAGTGCGGCCGACCGTGCTCAGACCATCCGGCTGTTGGCGGACCCGTCGTCGACGGCAGACTCGTTCGTCCGGCCCGGCCACGTGATCCCGCTGCGTGCCAAGCCCGGCGGTGTGCTCGAGCGGCCCGGCCACACCGAGGCCGCCGTGGACCTGTGCCGGCTCGCGGGGTTGGCGCCGGTCGGTGCGATCGGCGAGCTCGTCAACGACGACGGCACGATGATGCGCCTGCCCGAGGTGCTCGCGACCGGAGCGGTCAACGACGTCCCCGTCATCACGATCGAGCAGCTCATCGCCTGGCGGCAGCTGCACGACCGCGTCGAGACCCTCGCCGAGACGACCTTGCCCACGAGGCACGGCGAGTTCTCGGCGATCGGGTTCCGCGACAAGCTCACCGGTGACGAGCACGTCGCGCTGGTCAGCCCGCGAGGGGCCACGGGCCCGAACCCGTTGGTGCGACTGCACTCCGAGTGCCTCACCGGCGACGCGTTCGGCTCGCTGAGGTGCGACTGCGGCCCCCAGCTCGAGCGATCCATGGAGCGAATCGCCGCCGAGGGTGGCGTGCTCGTCTACCTGCGGGGACACGAAGGGCGTGGTGTGGGGCTCGTCTCGAAGCTGCAGGCCTACGCCCTGCAGGACGCCGGGCTCGACACCGTCGACGCCCAGCTCGAGCTGGACCTGCCCATCGACGGCAGGGAGTATGCCGCCGGGGCCGCCATCCTCAGCGCGCTCGGTCTGGGCGCGGTGCGGTTGCTGACCAACAACCCGGCCAAGGTCCAGGCGCTACAGGGTTACGGGATCGAGGTCGCGGCCGTCGAACGACTGTCGATCGCGCCCAACCCCGCCAACCGTGCCTACCTGCGGACCAAGCGCGATCGGATGGGCCACGACCTCGTCGTYGACGCGAGCGACCAGGGAGCCAGCGCGTGAGCGGCCACGGCGCTCCCGCCCTCACCGCCGATGGGTCGGGCCTCCGGGTCGCCATCGTGGCGGCCTCGTGGCACACCGAGGTCATGGACGGACTCGTCGCGGGAGCCCAGCGTGCCCTCGCGGAGGCGGGGGTCGAGGATGTTCCCCTCGTCCGGGTGCCGGGCACCGTCGAGCTGACCGTTGCGTGCGCGCGTCTCGCGCCGGCATACGACGCCCTCGTCGCGCTGGGTGTCGTGATCCGCGGTGGCACACCGCACTTCGACTACGTCTGCTCGGGGGTGACGCACGGGCTGGCTCAGGTCAGTGTCCGCACCGGGGTCCCCATCGGCTTCGGTGTGCTCACGTGCGACGACGACGCCCAGGCGCTCGACCGTGCCGGGCTGCCCGGATCCAGCGAGGACAAGGGCCACGAGGCGGCGATGGCCGCAGTGGCGACCGCGGTCGCCCTCGGCGCCCTCGCTCCCCGTACCCTTGGCCTGTGAAGACTTTCGACGCTCTGTATGCCGAGCTGGCCGAGAAGGCGGTGAGCCGACCCGAGGGGTCGGGCACCGTGCGCGCGCTGGACTCCGGCGTTCACGAGATCGGCAAGAAGATCGTGGAGGAAGCGGCCGAGGTCTGGATGGCTGCCGAGCACGAGGGCAAGGACCGGGCGGCCGAGGAGATCAGCCAGCTGCTCTACCACCTCCAGGTGCTCATGGTCGCCTCTGACATCACCCTCGACGACGTCTACGCCCACCTCTAAAGGACCTCACGGACATGCTGCGAATTGCTGTGCCCAACAAGGGTTCCCTGTCCGAGCCCGCGGTCGAGATGCTGCGCGAGGCGGGGTACCGCACGCGTCGTGACACCAAGGAGCTCGTCCTCACCGACACGGACAACGAGGTGGAGTTCTTCTACCTGCGTCCCCGTGACATCGCCGTCTACGTCGGGTCGGGCACCGTGGACTGCGGCGTCACCGGCCGCGACCTGCTGCTCGACGCGGGCAGCGGGGCGATCGAGGTCATGACGCTCGGCTTCGGGGGTTCGACCTTCCGGTATGCCGCGAAGCCCGGCACCTGCGCGAGCGTCGCCGAGATCTCCGGTCATCGGGTGGCGACGAGCTATCCGGGGCTCGTCGGGAAGCACCTCGCCGACCAGGGCGTCAGCGCCGAGGTGGTGCGTCTGGACGGAGCCGTCGAGACGGCCATCACGCTGGGCGTCGCCGATGTCATCGCCGACGTCGTCGAGACCGGCACGACCCTGCGGCAGCAGGGGCTCGAGGTCTTCGGCGAGGAGATCCTGCGCAGCGAAGCCGTCCTCATCCGTCGCGAGGGCTCGCACGAGACGGCAGCCGTGGACGTGCTGCGCCGTCGCCTCACCGGGGTGGTCACCGCGCGCCACTACGTGATGCTCGACTACGACGTGCCGGTCGAGCTCGTGGAGGCCGCCTGTGCGATCACCCCCGGGCTGGAGTCGCCCACCGTCTCGGCCCTGCAGAACAAGGACTGGGCCGCCGTGCGGGCGATGGTCCCGCGGGTTCGGACCAACGCCATCATGGACGAGCTCTACGACCTCGGGGCGCGGGCGATCCTGGTGACCGACATCGCCGCCTGCCGGTTGTGACCACCGTGACCCCTTCGGGTCGAGCCGCGAGTGCGGACGAGCAAGCTGCCTTTGCGGTCTTCCGGGCGCGGCGGGGACGCTCCGTCGCCTATGCGTTCGCCGCTGCCACCGTCGTCGTCTTCGGCGTGATCGCGGTGCTGCTGCCAGGGCCTGCGCAGGGTGGGACGTGGCGCACTGGTGACAGGTTCTTCTTCGCCGCCGTCGGGGTCGCGATCGCGGTGCTGCTGTGGCGGTTCGCCTCGATCAGGGCCGTGCCCACGCGTGAGTCCCTGACGGTGCGCAACCTGTTCACCACGCGCACCGTGGACTGGCAGGAGATCGTGGACGTGCGGTTCTCCGGTGGGGACCCGTGGGTGACCATCGCGCTGTCCGACACCGACACCCTGGCCGTCATGGCGATCCAGAAGGCCGACTCGGAGTTCGCGCGCACGGAGGCAGGGCGGCTGGCCGCCCTCGTCCAGGCCCTGGGACCATCGGCCACCAGCCCCGACGTGACCGTGGACTGACCCGGACTGACCCGGACTGACCCGACGCGACCCTGGGCTGACCCGGTCAGTCGACCTTGCGCAGCCCAGGTCGCAGGAGCGCGGAGAACGCGACCTGGCCGAGCATCAGGATCGTCAGCGCACCCCAGACCGCGGTGAAGGATCCCGACACGTCGCGCACGGCTCCCATGGTGGCCGGCCCGAACGACGCGATGGTGTAGCTGACGAAGAACGCCATCCCGGCCAGCCGCCCACTGGCAGCGGGCGTGCCCGCGTAGTCGACCATCAGCACCAGCCCGAGGGCGAAGGAGGCACCCTGCCCCAAGCCCAGGACCGTGGCCCAGACCCAGGGGGCCGCCGTCGGGGCGAGCCACAGCCCGGACTGCCCCAGGAGCCCGAGCGCCGCAGCCGACAACAGCAGCACTCGGCGGTCGGTGATCTTGTCGGTCAGGGCGGGCGCTGCGAGCCCGGAGACGAGCTGGGCGGCCGTGAAGACCGACAGCAGGTAGCCGGCGTGGGTCGGGTCCCAGCCGCGCGCGGTGTAGGAGGGCGCGAGCCAGGCCAGCGTGGAGTAGAACTCGACGGACTGCACCGCCAGGTAGCCCGCCACGAGCCAGGCGGTGACGTCTCGCCAGGGCAGCCGCGCGTGGGCCACGACCGGCGGGTTCGCCGCACGGTGCCGGGCATGCCCCCTCAGCACCGGGACCCAGGCCAGCACCCCGACGAGGGCGAGCGCGGACCAGGAGCCGAGGGCGGCCGGCCACGACCCCAGCCACCCCTCGAGCGGCACCGACAGGGCGGACGACGCGCCGGCGCCACCCATCATCGCCAGCATGTAGAGACCGGTGACCAGCCCGGCGCGCTCCGGGGGGAAAAGCTCCTTGACCAGGCCCGGGAGCAGCGTGCCGCCGATGGCGATGCCGACCCCCGCGAGGAAGGTCCCGACATACAGCGGCCAGGTGGCGCCGCCCGCGAACCGCAGCCCGAGTCCTGCTGCCACGCAGGCGATGGACAGCTCGATGGAGGCCGAGGCGCCCAGCCGGGCGGCGATGCGCTGCGCGAACGGTGCGAACATGCCCATGCACAGCACGGGCAGGGTCGTGAGGGCGCCCAGAGCGGTGTTGGACAGGCCGAGGTCGGCCGCGATCGACTCGGTGAGCGGTGGCACGCTGGCCATGGCGGTCCGCAGGTTGGCAGCCACGGCGACCAGCGCCAGGGCCATCAGCCAGACCGGGGGCAGGTGGGGGCTGCGACGGGAAGACATCGCCGCCAGTCTCGCAGCCCCGCTCAGTCGTCCTCCGGGCCGGTCGACATCGACTCAGGGACCAGGTCGCGAGCCTCGGTGAGCGGCATCCCGGTGAGCATCAGCAGGTCGACGACCATCGACCGGATCTGGGCGCGCATCACCTCACCGGACAATCCTGCGGACGGGTCGATGACTGCGCTCGCCTCACCGATCCGTTGCAACCCGACGCGCGCGTTGGTGGGCAGTCGACGTTCGCCCAGCTCGCGGGAGATGTCCTCGCTCGTCTCGGCGAGGGCGTCCAGCAGCCGCAGGTAGGCCGTGGGGACCTCTTCATCACGCCAGGTCGCGATCGCGGCGCGGCGGACCAGGACCCGCAGGTTGCGGATGGCGCGGTCGAGGGGTTCGAGGAGGTCGGCGATGGCCTGCACGCCGGGGAGGTGGCGACGCCGGAACGGCGACAGCCGGACGACCGCCACCCCTTCGGCGGACAGCGCCCTCGCCTCGTCGAGCATCGACTCGGAGTCACGGGCGCGCGCGAGGGTGGCCGAGGCGAGGTCGGAGTCGTGGCCCCTCAGTGAACGCGCTGTGTCGGCGAGGATCTCGCCGATCTCGTGGACGACGAGCGCGGCCTGCTGCCGGGGTTTGCGCAAGGGAGAGGCGGGGGCGACCAGGGTGAAGAGCAGGGCGACGACACCGCCGACCACGGCGTCGAGCCACCGGGTGAACGCCTGACCGGATCCCGCCACCAGGGTGGTGACGATGACCGACTGGACGCCGGCCTGGGTGATCAGGAGGATGCCGCCTCCGAGAAGGGCGGCCACGCTCATCGCCAGCACCACGACGACCACGATCTGCCAGTACCCCGACCCGAAGAAGTGCACGAAGACGTCCCCGATGAAGACGCCGACCGCCACGCCGATCATCACCTCGGTGACCCGGCGCAGTCGCTGGCCGAACGACATCCCCAGGGAGATCATCGCCGTCACCGGCGCGAAGAACGGCCGGTCGTGGTGGAGGAGGGAGCTGGCCACCCACCAGGCGGTGGCGGCTCCGAGGCCGCACTGGACGATGAAGAACATCCGGCTGAGCAGCCGGTCGGTGCGGGCACGGGCCTCCCTGCGCGAGCGGGCGGCAGCGCGGGAGAGGTCGGCGCTCGGCACGTCAGCCGTTCTGGCGGTAGGCCGCCTCGAGCAAGGGCTCCAGCGAGCGGAGGTCGTCCTCGTCGGCGTCGGCAGCCAGGTGGAGCCAGTGGGTGGCCTGCGCAAAGCCCTTGGCGGGAGAAAGTCTTTCGTCCTCGGGTGCGTTCCCGCGGAAGCGGAAACCCACCCGCACGGTGCCTCGCGGACCAGGTGCCACTGCGACGAACTGGGTCTTGCGGACGACCGGGATGTAGGTGCCTCGCCCCTCACGCCTGGCGTCCTCGCCGAGGGCCTCGGCCAGGGTCATGATGGCGTCGTGGATCGGACGCAGGTGTGCCTTCGACCCGCTGTAGAGGGCGTCCGTGTAGCCGTCGACGTCGGGACGCTGCCAGCCCGCGCCCGTGGCGGCGGCGTCGGCGATGGCCCATTGCGAGTTCTGGGGGACGCCGTGCACGTCCCTCAGCCAGGCACGGACGGCCCGCTGGTCCAGGGGGTCGGGGCCGGACTCGCGCACCAGCGCCACCCACTCGTCCAGCGAACGACCAGTGCGGTCGTCCATGGACGTGGTGACGGCCGCCATCATGTCTGCCGGTTCCATGTCCCGATTATGTATGCCGCCTGCTCACCAAGGCGTCGACGCGGGGACCGGGCGTGGCACCGAGGGGTCAGCGGCTGAGCTGCTGCCGACGGTCCAGGGTCGTGTCGAGGAACAGGTCGGCCCGCTCCCAGGTGCGGTCCGCCTCGTAGAGGCGGCGTTCCTGGACGGCCCAGCCGTCCCAGTACCGCGCGAAGCCGGCGTCGCGGGCGATGCCACGCGCCTTGCGCACGGACTCCTCCGCCTCGACCCAGACCAGCACGGACGCCGACTTCCCCGCGGGCAGGGCGCCGGAACCGCAACCCTCGAGCACGACGACCTCCGACGACGGCAGCTGCACCCACTCGGCATACCTGTGGGTGGCCCAGTCCCAGCGCCGGTAGCGGGCCGGGAGCCCCTCGGTGAGCGGCCGCACGATCCACTCCTGGACCCGCTGCGTGCCGGCCCGCAGCCCGTCCCAGCCGGGGTAGAGGTCGTCCATGTGCACCGTGGGCGCGGCGAGGGCGGCCGCGACGGAGCTCGCCAAGGTCGTCTTGCCTGCGCCACTGGGTCCGTCGATGCAGATGAGGTGTGTTGTGCCGCAGAGGGCTTCGCTGGCGTCGACCAGCGTGACGATGACCGCGACTGCTTCCGTTATCTGGTCGCTGGGCATGTGTTCCAGACTAGATCGCTACGCTCGCCGAGTGAGTGTTGCGACCCGTGTCATCCCGTGCCTCGACGTGGACGCCGGCCGCGTGGTCAAGGGGGTCAACTTCGCCAACCTGCGCGATGCGGGCGACCCCGTCGAGCTGGCGAAGGCCTACGGCGAGCAGGGCGCCGACGAGCTCACCTTCCTCGACGTGACCGCCAGCAGCGGCAACCGCGAGACGACCTACGACATCGTGCGTCGCACCGCGGAGCAGGTCTTCATCCCGCTGACCGTCGGCGGGGGAGTGCGCACCGTGGACGACGTGGACCGGCTGCTGCGCGCCGGTGCCGACAAGGTGGGCGTGAACACCGCGGCGATCGCCCGTCCCGAGCTCATCTCCGAGGTGGCGGAGCGGTTCGGCTCGCAGGTGCTGGTGCTGTCCGCCGACGTCCGCCGCCGCCGCGACGACTCCGGTTCGACCACCACGGACTTCGAGGTCACCACCCATGGTGGTCGCCAGAGCGCGGGGCTGGACGCGATCGAGTGGTGCTCCCGCGCGGCCGGGCTCGGCGCCGGCGAGATCCTGCTCAACTCGATGGATGCCGACGGCACCAAGGACGGCTTCGACCTCGAGCTCATCGAGCAGGTCCGGCGAGCGGTGCGGATCCCCCTGATCGCCAGTGGAGGAGCAGGACGGGTCGACCACTTCGCCCCCGCGGTCCGCGCGGGGGCCGACGCGGTGCTGGCCGCCAGCGTCTTCCACTTCGGTGAGCTCACCATCGGTGAGGTCAAGGACGCCCTCCGGGAGGGCGGCATACCGGTGCGTTGACCGGGTTCCGTCGCCCGGTGGGTCAGGTCAGGCCGAGAGGGGCGGCCCACAGGGCCTCGATGGCGGCGTCGCTGCCGGTCACCTCGAGCGCGGCCACACGGCGGCGACCGTAGGCCGCCAGGAGCAGCTCGGACGGGTGACCCTCGATCACGACCGTGCCGAGGTCGGTCGTGTCCTTGGCATGGAGGGTCCTGCCCTCCGGGGTGCTGAGGACGACCCCGACCGGACTGCGGCGGAAGAACAGCTTGCCCATGCGGGACAAGGTCTTCCAGAGGGCGCGGCTCTCACGCTCGGTCAGCTCCCTGCGAGGTCCCACCTGCTCGTCACCGCGCAGGACGTCCTCGTGGTGGACGAAGAACTCCACGAGGTTGACCGCGTTGTCGACTCGGCTGTTCTGGGTCGGGGACCAGGCCGGAGGGCCTGAACGGACGAGGTCGACGAGCTCGTCCCACGGCTTGGCGGCGTACTCGGCCATACCGTCCTCGAGCCGTGAGGCGAGGGCGGGGACCCAGATGCCCGGCGCCAGGTCGGGTCGGCGCTCGCGCACCACGAGGTGGGCCGCGAGGTCGGCCGTCGTCCAGGGGGAGCAGAGGGTCGGCGCGTCCGGTCCCGTCGTCACGAAGGTGTCACACAGGGCGTCGCGCTCGAGCCGGGCGAGGTGGGTCATGACTGTCATCATGCCTGCCGCGTGAGAGGGTGATCCTTCGCCCCACCACTCGCGATCTCCCGGAGGACCGCTGTGCCTGTCGATGCGCCCGTCGACGCCTCCCCGTCGCTGCTGCGCAGCCTGCGGATCGTCGGGGTGGGGATCCGCCGCGAGCCACGGTGGTTCGCGCTGGCGGTGGCCGGGAGCACGCTCTACGGCGTAATGACCGTCCTGACGGCCTGGGCGATCGGCAAGGTGACGCGCGAGCAGGTCCAGCCGGCCGTCGCCGCAGGGCACGCCACCGCGGCCCAGCTGTGGACGATCTTCGGGTGGATCGCGGGGGTCGTGGTCATCAACGTCGTCGGGGTCGTGATCCGACGCATCGCTGCGGGCTACACGATGTACAACGTCGCTGCCGGGTTCCGCCGCGAGGTGACGCGGCAGTACCTCCGGCTCCCGCTCGCCTGGCACCACCGGCACCCCTCCGGGCAGCTGCTGTCCAACGCGAACGCCGATGTCGAGGCGACGTGGAACGTCTTCGCTCCACTGCCGATGGCGATCGGCGTGATCGTCATGCTCGTGGCCGGCATCGTGCAGATGGTGCTCGTCGACCCCGTGATGGCCATCATCGGCCTGACCGTCTTCCCGTTGCTGTTCCTCGCCAACATGGTGTTCCAGCGGGCCATGTCACCGAGGGTCTCCAGGGCGCAGCAGCTCCGCGCCGAGGTCAGCGAAGTGGCCCACGAGAGCTTCGAGGCCGCGCTGATCGTCAAGTCGATGGGGCGCGAGCAGCAGGAGTCCGACCGGTTCGAGGAGGTCACCCGGCGGCTGCAGCGGGCCAACGTCGAGGTCGGCCGCACACGGGGGACCTTCGACCCCGTCATCGAGTCCATCCCGACGCTGGGCACGCTCGCCGTCCTCGCCGTCGGCGCCCACCAGGTGGCGTCGGGTGCCCTCACGCCCGCAGCGGTCGTCCAGGTTGCCTACCTCATCTCGGTGCTGGCCTTCCCCGTCCGCGCCCTCGGCTGGGTGCTCGGAGAGCTCCCACGCACGGTGGTCGGCTGGGACCGCGTCGACGCAGTCCTCAAGGCGCGCGGTGAGCTGGCCTTCGGTGACACGGAGCTGCCGCGTCGCGACTCCTCGCACGCCCAGCTGACGCGGGTCGACTACTCCTACGACATCGTCGACGAGGCCGGTGAGGAGGGCACCTTCCAGGCCATCCACGGCGTCTCGCTCGAGGTCCCGGCCGGGTCGACGGTTGCCCTCGTCGGGCCGACCGGCTCGGGCAAGACGACCCTGACCAACCTCACGCTGCGCCTGGTCGACCCGCACCGGGGCCACGTGACCCTCGACGGGTTCGACCTGCGGGAGATCGCGCGCGGCGGGGTCTCCGCGGCTGCGGCGTTGGTGCCCCAGCAGACGTTCATGTTCGACGACACGGTGAGCGGCAACGTCGCGCTGGGCGGCGACTACACCGACGACCAGGTGTGGGAGGCGCTCGAGGTCGCGCAGGCGACGGGGTTCGTCAAGGACCTGCCCCTGGGCATCGAGACCCGCGTGGGCGAGCGCGGCACCTCCCTGTCCGGCGGTCAACGCCAGCGGATCGCGTTGGCCAGGGCCGTGATCCGCCGGCCCCAGCTGCTCGTCCTCGACGACGCCACGAGTGCGGTCGACCCCGCGGTCGAACAGGCGATCCTGGCCGGCCTGCGACGGTCCAGCTCGGGCACCTCGGTCCTCGTCGTCGCCTACCGGATGTCGACGATCACGCTCGCCGACCAGATCGTCTACGTCGAAGGCGGTCGGGTGGTCGACCACGGCACGCATCGCGAGCTCGAGGAGCGGTGCGTGGGCTACCAGCGACTTGTCACGGCCTACGCCCGCGAGGCGGCCGAGCGCGCGGCCCTCGCCGCCGACGAGGAAGGGGCGTCGGCGTGAGCACCTCCATCGACACGACCTCGTCCCTGGGGACCATGGCGACCCTGCGTCGCGGGCTCGACCTGTCGCCCGAGCTCCGCCGCGGGCTGGGGGTCACCCTCGGGCTCGCCGCGATCACGACCGTCGGGCGGATCGTGGTGCCGTTCGTGGTCCAGCAGACGACCGACCACGGACTGCTCGGCAAGGACGGTCCGGACCCCGGGCTGGTGACCCGCTACGTGCTGTTCGCCCTGATCGCGGTCGCGGCCACGGCCCTGAGCGCGTATGCCGTGAACGTGCGCCTCTTCAAGGCCTCCGAGGCCGGGCTGGCGTCGTTGCGGCTCAAGGCCTTCCGGCACATCCACGACCTGTCGATGCTCACCCAGAACACCGAGCGCCGGGGTTCGATGGTCAGCCGCGTCACCTCGGACGTCGACACCATCAGCCAGTTCGTCCAGTTCGGCGGCATCATCCTCGTGCTCAGCCTGGGACAGATCGCCGTCGCGACGGGGCTGATGTTCTACTACAGCCCGCTGCTGACCGGGGTCGTGTGGCTCTGCTTCGTGCCGCTGCTGTTCGTCATCCGGCGGTTCCAGACGATCGTCGGCCGCGCCTACACGGTCGTGCGCGAGCGTGTCGGCGACCTGCTCGCGGCGGTCTCGGAGTCGGTCGTCGGGGCGGCCACCATCCGGGCCTACGGCGTCGAGGAGCGCACCGCGCACCGCATCGACGGCGCCATCGAGGCGCACCGGAGCGCGTCGATCCGGGCCCAGGTGCGCTCGGTGGTGGCCTTCTCCTCGGGGCAGCTCGTCGCGGGGCTGACCCTGGCCGTGGTGCTCGTCGTCGGGACCATCCAGGCTGCCGCCGGCCACCTGACGCTCGGGCAGCTGCTCGCCTTCCTCTTCCTGGTCAACCTGTTCACCCAGCCGGTGCAGCAGGCCACCGAGATCCTCAACGAGCTCCAGAACGCCGTGGCCGGGTGGCGGCGAGTGATCGGCGTGATCGACACGCCCGCCGACGTCGMCGACCCCGGTGACGAGGGGCAGGTGCTACCGCGCGGACCCATCGCGGTCGACTTCGACGCCGTGTCCTTCGCCTACCCCGGCGCCGACACCGTCCTGCACGACGTCAACCTCGCCATCGGACCCCGCAGCCGCGTCGCGATCGTGGGCGAGACCGGCTCGGGGAAGTCGACCCTCGCCAAGCTGCTCACCCGCCTGATGGACCCCACCGAGGGCACCGTGCGCATCGACGGCGTGGACCTGCGCGACGTGCGCTTCTCCTCGCTCCGAGAGCGCGTCGTGCTGGTGCCCCAGGAGGGGTTCCTCTTCGACGCGACGCTGCGCGAGAACGTCCGGTTCGGGCGACCCGACGCGACCGACGAGGACGTGAAGCTGGCCCTCACCGAGCTCGGGCTCGACGCCTGGCTGGCCGGCCTGCCGCAGGGCCTGGCCACCGAGGTGGGGCAGCGCGGTGAGTCGCTCTCCGCGGGCGAGCGACAGCTGGTGGCCCTGGCTCGCGCCTACCTCGCCGACCCGGACCTGCTCGTCCTCGACGAGGCCACGTCCGCCGTCGACCCCTCCACGGAGGTGCGTCTCCAGCGGGCGCTCGAGGGCCTCACGCGCGGCCGCACCTCGATCGCCATCGCCCACCGGCTCTCCACGGCCGAGGCCGCCGACGAGGTCATCGTGGTGGATCGTGGACGCATAGTGGAGCGCGGCCCACACCGAGACCTCGTCCAGCAGGACGGGGTGTATGCCGCCCTGCACGCCTCGTGGGCGGCGCAGCAACGCGGCTGACCGGGCCACCCCCTGTTGCTACGGTTCCCTCGGTCAGTGCCGACCGGCATACGAGGGGGACAGCATGCAGCAGGAGCACGAACGGGAGCTGGGACACGCCAGTGAGGCGGCAGCCGTGGAGGTCCGGGCCATCAAGGGCATGCCGCGCATCCCCAGTCCCGGCGATCGCACCAGACTCGTTCTTGCCAGCGCGCTCATGCTGTTCGTGGAGCTGGCCCTCATCCGGTGGACGTCGTCCAACAACCTGTACCTCGTCCACATGACCAACTTCGTCCTGCTGGCGAGCTTCCTCGGCATCGGACTGGGCTTCCTGCGCGCCAGGGCCGGACGCGACCTCTTCCCGCTGGCACCGGTCCTCCTCGCGGCGCTGGTGGGCTTCGTCCTCGCGTTCCCGGTCCGGACGGGGACCGGGCGCGGCGGGCGGTGGCAGCTCGTGGGCCTCTTCGACCTGTCGCCCCTCCCACGCTGGGTCAGCCTGACCGTCATCTTCGTCCTCACCGTGGCGACGCTCATGGCGCTGGCCCAGGAGGTGGCACGGACCTTTGCCAGGTTCGAGCCGCTGGAGGCCTACCGGCTCGACGTCGTCGGCAGCCTGACCGGCATCGCGTGCTTCGCCGCCCTGTCGTTCCTGCGGCTGCCGCCACTCGGCTGGGGACTCGTCGGGGTGGCGGTCTTCGTCGTGCTGCTCGGACGTCGACTGCGGTTGCTGCGGCGATGGCCCGCCATCGCCCTCGGCGCGCTCGTGCTGATGCTGGGCGCCGAGTCGGTGGTCGGGACCTTCCAGTGGTCGCCCTACTACAAGATCCACACCACCGAGCTCGCCGGAGGCCTGTTCCGGGTCGAGGTCAACAACACGCCGCTCCAGACCGCGCTCCCGGTGGCTGACATCCGGCGGGACTCGCCGTTCTACCTCTACCCCTACACGTATGCCGGCTCGCGCGACGACGTGCTCGTCGTCGGCGCGGGCACCGGCAACGACGTCGCGGTGGCCCTGGCGCAGGGCGCCAAACGCGTCGACGCGGTCGAGATCGACCCAGCGATCATGCAGCTCGGTCGCGACCACCACCCTGACCGGCCGTACTCCGACCCACGGGTGAGCACCCACGTGGATGACGGCCGCGCGTTCATGGAACGCACCGACCGCCGCTACGACCTCATCCTGCTGGCGCTCCCGGACTCGGCGACCATTGTCACCGGCCAGTCGGCGCTGCGGCTGGAGAACTACCTCTTCACCACGCAGGCGCTCGCACAGGCGCGCTCGCTCCTCAAGCCCGACGGCACGTTCGCCATGTACAACTACTACGAGCCGTGGCTGCTGGACCGCTACGCCAACACCGTGCGCACCGTCTACGACGCGGCCCCGTGCGTACAGCTCGGGCCGAGCTACGGACCACGCCAGCAGGCCGTGCTCACGCTGCGCAAGGACGCCAGCACCGGGGGGTGCACCACGACCTGGACACCGCGTGCCGCCGCCCTCGAGCCCTCCGTCGACGACCGCCCGTTCCCCTACCTCGGGTCTCGCACGATCCCGTCCTTCTACCTCTGGATGCTCGGACTCGTCCTGCTGGCCTCCGTGATCGCGGTGCGCACGGTCGCCGGGCCCTTGCGGACGATGCGGCCCTACGTCGACCTGTTCTTCATGGGCGCCGCGTTCCTGCTGCTGGAGACCAAGAACGTCGTCCAGTTCGCGCTGCTGTTCGGCACCACGTGGGCGGTGAACGCCGCGGTCTTCGCCGGCGTGCTGCTCAGCGTCCTGGCGGCCATCGAGGTTGCCCGCCGCGTCACCATCCGTCGCCCGATCCGCTTGTATGCCGCGTTGCTGGCCGCGCTCGCGGCCGCCTGGCTGATCCCGCAGGACGCGTTGCTCGACCTGTCGCTGGTGCCACGGTTCCTGGCCGGCGTGACCATCGCCTTCCTGCCGATCTTCATCGCCAACCTGTTGTTCGCGGTGCGGTTCAAGGGCGCTGGCTCCAGCACCGTCGCCTTCGGCGCCAACCTCCTCGGCGCCATGGTGGGTGGCGCACTGGAGTACCTCGCCCTCATCTTCGGCTTCAACACCCTGCTCGTCGTGGTGGCTGTCCTCTACGGGGCGGCGCTCCTCACCGGACGCCGGCACCTCGTCGCGCGCCGCGCCTGAGGTCTGTTGCCCGACGGCGAGGATGCAGGAGGCGCTCGCGGCGTGGGCACCCCCACGGCGTGGGGGACCGGCACGGCAGAATGGCCGGGTGACCTCGCCCGCAGTGCTCGACCCCGCCATCGCCGCGCGTCTCAAGCGGGACGCGCAGGGGCTCGTGGCTGCCATCGTCCAGCAGCACGACACCGGTGAGGTGCTCATGCTCGGCTGGATGGACGACGAGGCGCTGCGCCGCACCCTCGACGAGGGGCGCGTGACGTTCTGGTCCCGCAGCCGGGGCGAGTACTGGCGCAAGGGTGACACGAGCGGTCACGTGCAGCACGTGCGCTCGGTGGCGCTCGACTGTGACGGCGACGCGCTGCTGGTGCGGGTCGACCAGGTGGGCGCCGCCTGCCACACGGGCGACCGGACCTGCTTCGACGCCGGTGACCTCGACGCCCGGGTGGGGGAGCCGTGACCGACGTCAGCCCTGACCTGTCCTTCGGCGCGACCTGGCCGAGCCTCGAGACCTTCCAGATCCTGGCCAAGGACCGCAGGGTCATCCCGGTCGTGCGCCGGCTGATGGCCGACGCCGAGACGCCCGTCGGCCTCTACCGCAAGCTCGCCAAGGATGCCCCGGGGACCTTCCTGCTCGAGTCGGCCGAGCACGGCGGAGTCTGGTCGCGCTACTCCATCGTCGGCGCGGCGAGCCGGGCCACGTTGACGGAGAAGGACGGTCAGGCGCACTGGGTGGGAGAGCCGCCGGCGGGGGTGCCCACCGACGGCAGCCCGCTGGACGCGTTGCGTGACACGGTCGCAGTCCTCGCGACCGAGCCGATCGAGGGCCTCCCGCCCCTCACGGGTGGCATGGTCGGTGCGATCACGTATGACGCGGTGCGGCGCTGGGAGCGGGTGCCCGACAGCCTTCCCGACGAGCTGGGCCTGCCCGAGATCTCGATGATGCTGGCGACCGACCTCGCGGTCCTCGACCACGCCGACGGCTCCGTGCTGCTCGTGGCCAACGCCGTCAACTACGACGCGACCGACGAGCGGGTCGAGGACGCCTGGGCGGACGCCGTGGCGCGCCTCGACGTGATGACCGCGGACCTCGCTGCGCCGGCGCCGAGCACGGTGGCGACGGTCGACCGGGACGAGTTCCATCGAGCCAGCCACGAGGTGCGCAGCAACATCACCCAGGCCACCTTCGAGGAGATGGTCGAGAAGGCGAAGGAGGACATCCGGGCAGGTGAGGTGTTCCAGGTCGTCCTGTCGCAGCGGTTCTCGACCCCCTGTCGCGCGGATGCCCTCGACGTCTACCGTGCACTGCGCTCGTCCAACCCGAGTCCCTACATGTACCTCCTGCGACTCCCCGCCGGTGACGGCACGGCATACGACGTCGTCGGTTCGTCGCCCGAGGCGCTGGTCAAGGTGACCGGTCGCCGGGCCATCACCCACCCGATCGCCGGCTCACGTCCGCGGGGCAAGACTCCGGAGGACGACCAACGGCTCGCCGAGGACCTGCTCGCCGACCCCAAGGAGCGGTCCGAGCACGTCATGCTCGTGGACCTCGGGCGCAACGACCTGCAACGGGTCTGCGAGGCGGGCACCGTCGACGTCGTGGAGTTCATGAACGTCCGTCGCTACTCCCACGTGACGCACCTGGAGTCCACCGTCGTGGGCGACATCCGCCCCGAGCAGTCGGCCTACGACGTCCTCGTCGCCACCTTCCCCGCGGGCACCCTGTCCGGCGCGCCCAAGCCGCGAGCGCTCAGCCTGATCGAGCACTACGAACCCAGTCGCCGTGGGGTCTACGGCGGGGTGGTCGGCTACCTCGACTTCCACGGTGACCTCGACATGGCGATCGCCATCCGGACGGCGGTCATCAAGGACGGCATCGCGCACGTGCAGGCGGGCGCCGGGATCGTCGCCGACTCCGTGCCCACGGCCGAGTTCGAGGAGACGGTCAACAAGGCGGCGGCCGCCCTCCGTGCCGTCGCCACCGCCACAGCCATGAGGACCGTGCAGTGAGCTCTTCCCGCCTGACCTCCAAGCTGTCCGTGGTGCTGCTGGCCCTCCTCGGTTCCGGTGTCCTGCTGTCCAGTGGTGGCCGGATCTGGGTGAGGGGCACCGTCGACGACGCCGTCCTGGGAGCCAGTCGCATCTCCGGCACCGGCAGCGAGGTCGCCTCCGGCGTCGTGGCCCTGGCGCTCGTGGGTGCCGCCGCTGCCCTCGCGAGCGCCACCAGTGGCCCCGTGGTCCGCCGGGTCACTCTCGTCGTGCTCGCCCTCGCAGGTGCGGCCGAGGGCTTCGTGGCGGCTCGGGTCGGACTGGCGCCAGAGAGCTCGCTCGGAGCCATCGCCGCGAAGGCGGCCGGGCGCACCGGGTCCATCGAGACCCATGCCACGGCGACCGCCTGGCCATGGCTCTGCGTCGTGGCATCGGTGCTGCTCGTCGTGGCAGCCGTGGCGGGCTGGGTCGGGGCGGGCAGGTGGCGCGGGCTGGGGGCCCGCTACGAGGCGCCGTCCACGTCCTCGGGCGCCCGGGGGCAGCGGGTGGCGACCGACTGGGACCGGCTCGACGCGGGCGACGACCCGACGGTGCGCGACGACGCCGCAAGCACCTGACAGAATGGGCGCCGAGCCCACGCCAGACCACGACGACCAGCAGGAGCCACCCCCATGGCAGAGCACGAGATCCACGAAGAAGACCACGGCCACAGCGTCGCGGCCTGGACGGCCGTCGTCATCATCCTCGTCGGGTCTGCCGTCGCGTCCTTGGCGGTGGTGGTGACCAACACCCCGCTGTTCGTCATCGGCCTGGTCATCTGCGTCCTCGGTGCCGTGGCTGGCAAGGTCCTGTCGATGGCGGGGTACGGCGCGGTGACCGTGAACGGCCCTGACGCCCCGGACAGCACGAAGCCCGAGGTCGGCATCAACTGACGGGCGCGCGGGCGCCGCGGCCGACACGCCCTGCCCGACCCGCGCGGTGCCACTCCGGCGGGGCCCACCGGTACGGTCCACCGGCTGACCCGGGCAGGGACCACCCAGTTCTGCTGGATAGCCTGTCGGCATGCCCACCGTGCTCGACGACATCGTTGCCGGCGTCCGCGAAGACCTCGCCGCCGCACAGGCCGTCGTCCCGCGCTCTCGGGTCGAGCAGCTCGCGGCTCGGGCCGCCCCTGCGCTCGACGCCGAGACCGCCCTGCGCCGCCCCGGACTGGCCCTGATCGCCGAGGTCAAGCGGTCCAGCCCGAGCAAGGGAGCCCTGGCGACCATCGCCGATCCCGCAGGCCTCGCGGCCGACTACGAGTCGGGCGGCGCCACTGCCGTGAGCGTGCTCACCGAGCGACGGCGTTTCAACGGTTCGCTCGACGACCTGGATGCCGTGCGCAGGGCCGTGCGGATCCCGGTGCTGCGCAAGGACTTCATGGTCGAGGACTACCAGCTGTACGAAGCACGGGCCCATGGGGCCGACCTCATCCTGCTCATCGTCGCCGCTCTCGACCAGGACGAACTGGTCCGCATGCAGGGCCTCGCCCGCGACCTCGGGATGACCGCGCTGGTCGAGGTCCACGACGAGGAGGAGACGCGACGTGCGGTCGACGCCGGGGCCTCCGTGGTCGGCGTCAATGCCCGCAACCTCAAGACCCTGGCGGTCGACCCCGACACGTTCGGTCGGCTCGCCCCCCTCATCCCGGACACCTGCGTCAAGGTGGCGGAGTCGGGGATCGGCGGCCCCGCTGACGCGGCCCGGTTCGCAGGCGAAGGCGCCGACGCCGTCCTCGTCGGCGAGGCACTGGTGCGGGGCAGCGACCCCCGCCGCGCGGCATACGAACTCATCGCGGCAGGAGCCACACCATGACCGAGCTGACAGCGAAGCGAGCACCCGAACGAGGCACGAGTGAGGCGCGGAGCGAGCGCGGAAGCGAGAAATCATGACCGACCTGACCCCCGAACCCCTGGCCCGCCCGGGCCGCTTCGGCGAGTTCGGTGGCCGCTATGTCCCCGAGGCGCTGATCCCGGCGCTGGAGGAGCTCGACGAGGCCCGCCGCAAGGCCATGGTCGACCCCGAGTTCATGGGCGAGCTGGAGCGACTGCACCGCACCTACACCGGGCGTCCGAGCATCATCACCGAGGTGCCGCGGTTCGCCGCGCACGCGGGGAACGCCCGGATCATCCTCAAGCGCGAGGACCTCAACCACACCGGCTCCCACAAGATCAACAACGTCCTCGCCCAGGCGCTGCTGACCAAGCGGATGGGCAAGACGCGCGTCATCGCCGAGACCGGCGCCGGGCAGCACGGGGTGGCCACGGCCACGGCCGCGGCCCTGATGGGCCTCGAGTGCGTGATCTACATGGGCAAGGTCGACACCGAGCGGCAGGCCCTCAACGTTGCCCGCATGCGGATGCTCGGCGCCGAGGTCGTCGCCGTCCCCACGGGCAGCGCCACCCTCAAGGACGCCATCAACGACGCGTTGCGCGACTGGGTGACCAACGTCGGCAACACCCACTACATCCTCGGCACCGTCACCGGACCGCACCCGTTCCCCGAGATGGTCCGCGACTTCCACCGGGTCATCGGGGTCGAGGCGCGGGCCCAGGTGCTCGACCTCACCGGACGGCTGCCTGACGCCGTCATCGCCTGCGTGGGTGGCGGGTCCAACGCCATGGGCATCTTCCACCGCTTCATCGACGACGCCGACGTCCGGCTCATCGGGATCGAGGCCGGGGGAGCGGGCATCGAGTCCGGCCGGCACGCGGCGCGGTTCGCGGCCAGCTCGCCGGGGGTGCTCCACGGCACCTTCAGCTACCTCATGCAGGACGACGACGGACAGACGCTCGAGTCGCACTCGATCTCCGCAGGGCTGGACTACCCGAGCGTCGGGCCGGAGCACGCCCACCTGCGCGACACCGGGCGGGCCGAGTACCGCTACGCCACCGACGACCAGACGATGAAGGCGTTCGAGCTGCTCTGCCGCACCGAGGGCATCATCCCCGCGCTCGAGTCGGCCCACGCCCTCGCCGGTGCGCTCGAGGTCGGCCGCGAGCTCGGCCCCGAGGCACTGCTTCTGGTCAACCTGTCGGGACGCGGTGACAAGGACATGCACACGGCCGCCGAGTACTTCGGGCTCCTCGAGGGCGAGGCGACCCCCCGTGGCACCGCCGAGGAACCGCGGGCCGAGGGCGACGGAAGGGCCCAGCTGTGAGCCCCACGACCACGGGCATCGGAGTCGGCGAGGTGCTCGAGCAGTGCCGTGCCGAGAACCGCGCCGCCCTGGTCGGTTATCTCCCTGTCGGCTACCCGTCGGTGCAGGGCTCGATCGAGGCGATGGTCGCGATGGTCGAGGCGGGCGTCGACATCGTCGAGGTCGGCATCCCGTACAGCGACCCGCTCATGGACGGCCCGGTCATCGCCTACGCGGCGGACCAGGCCCTCAAGCACGGTGTCCGGGTGAGCGACGCGTTCACGGCCACTCGCGCGGTGCGGGACGCGGGAGCCCCCCCGCTGGTCATGTCCTACTGGAACCTCATCCTGCGACACGGCCCCACTGCGTTCGCCCACGACCTCGCAGCAGCGGGCGGCGCCGGCATCATCACCCCCGACCTCATCCCCGACGAGGGCGCCGAGTGGATCGCGGCCAGTGACGAGACCGGCCTCGACCGCGTCTTCCTCGTCGCCCCGAGCTCGACGGAGCAGCGCATCGCCGCCGTGACGGCGCAGTGCCGTGGCTTCGTGTATGCCGTGTCGCACATGGGTGTGACCGGCGCCAGGACGTCCATGGGAGACGCCGCGGCGGTGATCGTGGGCCGCACCAAGGCGGTCACCGACAAGCCGGTGTGCGTGGGCCTCGGGGTCTCCGGCGGTTCGCAGGCGGCCGAGGTGGCGGCCTATGCCGACGGCGTCATCGTGGGTTCGGCCCTGGTGCGCTGCCTCACGGAGGCGGACGACCTCGAGGGTGGGATCGCGAGCCTTCGGGCGCTGGTCGGCGAGCTGGCCGAGGGCGTCCGGAGCGGGCGCTGACCGTGACGCTCCTGTCCAACCCGCGGTTTCGCGATGTCGTGGGGCTGCTGGCCCGACTGGTCCTCGGTGGCGTCGTCCTCGTCGCCGGGTTGCTGAAGGTCGGCCACCTCGAGACGTCGGCCCGCTCGGTCCGGGCCTACCAGCTGCTGCCCTACGACGTCGCCGGCTACCTCGGTTACGGCTTGCCGATCCTCGAGATCGCGGTGGGGGTGCTCCTGGTCCTGGGGCTTTTCACTCGGTTCAGCGCGGTGGTGGGCGGCATGCTCATGGTCGTCTTCATCGCGGGCATCGCGTCAGCCTGGGCGCGCGGTCTGTCGATCGACTGCGGATGTTTCGGCCACGGGGGAACCATCGCGGCCTCCCAGACGCAGTATCCCCAGGAGATCGCTCGCGACGTCGGGCTGCTCGTGTGCGCCGCCTGGCTCGTGGTGCGCCCACGAACGGCCTTCGGCCTCGAGCGGTTCCTGTTCCCCGAACAGCACGAGCCTGAGCACGAGACCGACCAGTACGAGGGTGACCTGCCTACCGAGCAGCACCGTCCTGACCCGCAGCACGAGAGGCCCCACGCATGACCAGCAGCAGCGCCAGCCGCAAGGCCAAGATCCAGGCGRCCGCGCCCCAGGGCCCGATCCGCAGCGGCAGCAAGGGTGGCGGGAAGGGCGGTGGCCAGGGCGCGAACCGCATCGTGGTGGCCACGGTCGTGGTCGTCGTGGTGCTCGCAGCGGTCATCACGGCGGTCATCCTCGGCAGCCAGGACAAGCAGGCGGCCACGACGGCCGGGGGTTCGACGCTGCCCAAGAACGTCGCCGCCATGGGCGCCGGGATCGTCGTCAACCCCGGTGCCCCCGCAAACGTGCCGACGGTGGACCTCTACGAGGACTTCCAGTGCCCGATCTGCGCGCGGTTCGAGGAGATCTTCGGGCTGCAGCTCGTGGACATGGTGAAGGCGAACCAGATCAAGCTGGTCGCCCACCCGCTGTCATTCCTCGACGACAACCTGCGCAACGACTCCTCCAACCGGGCGGCCAACGCAGCCGCGTGTGCTTCCGACGCCGACAAGTTCCTGCAGTACCACGCGGCGACCTTCCAGGGTCAGCCCGCCAAGGAGGGTGCCGGCTACAGCGACGCCCAGCTCAAGCAGTTCGCCGTCCAGGCCGGGCTGAGCAGCACGGCCCTCACCAGCTGGGACCAGTGCTACACAGCCAAGTCGCACAACCAGTGGGTCGAGTCCGTGCAGACCCAGTCCGAGAAGGACGGCGTCAACGGCACGCCGACGGTCAAGCTCAACGGCAAGGCCGTCGAGCTCACGGGCCTCACGCGCGACAAGCTGGCCGCCGAGGTCAAGGCCGCCACCCAGTAGAACTTTCCAGAAACCTGTGCAGACCTAGCCAGTCGATGGCTATGGTTCACCCATGACTATGAACATGGGGAACCTAGGCAGGGCCAACCGTCGACTCGCGCTCAGCGCTGCCCTGATGGCGATTCTGTGCGTGTGTGGCAACGCCTCATCGGCCGAGGCGCTGGGGTCGGGCAAGTTCCCGTGGCGCGGCGACGACGCCAACCGCACGACCTACTACTTCTACGGCAGCGGTGGGACGAGCGGGACCTTCGCGTACGCCACGACGAACGTCCCCGGGACAGCCTGCCTGCTGTACGTCAAGCGGGCCAAGACCACGATCACCCTGCCCAACGGGAGCTTCGTGACCCAGTCGTCGCTCCTCGGTCAGTGCAGTTCGGGGGTGGACATCTCGCGCGGCGGGTACTCGGTGTTCCAGATCAAGTCGACCCACACGCTGCAGAAATGGAGCGGCACCGAGTACAACTACGTCCTCTAGATGGCGCGCGGACATCGTCGCGCGAGGGCGGCAGCCGCGCCCTGGCGAGCGTCGGTGGTGAGCGTGCTCCTGGTGGGACTGACCGGTGCGTGTGGACCGGAGGCGGACGAGTCGCCTTCGGTGCAGGCGAGTGCCGTCGCGACCTACAGCGACCCCAGCGTCTACCGCGTCGGCCCGTCGGAGCTTCGACGGATCGTCGACGGGTTGGATCCTGACTCGCCCCAGCGGGTCGTCCTGGCTGACGGCCGCGTCTCACGGGCCGAGGTCGAGCGTGCCTGGGAGGGCTATGCCCAGTGCCTGCGGGCAGCCGGCTTCGCGGTGACGACACCGGTCTGGGACCCGGTCACCACCACGACTCGGATCTTCACCTATGCGCGGGCCGGCGCCACGGCGACCACCACGGCGACCACCACGGCGACCACCACGGCGACCACCACGGCGACCACCACGGCGACCTCGGCTCCGACGACCGGCGTGATGAGCCAGGGCGAGGCCGAGAGGGTCGACGCCTGCGAGGAGAGCCACTGGTTCCCGGTCTCGGCCGTGTACGCAGCCGATACGCCGCCTCACATGGAGCCGCGACTGGCGTCCGCTGTCGGGGAGTGCATGGTTCGGCGCGGGTACGCCGTGCGTGGCGTCACCGACTTCGGTGGCGTGGTGGGCGCGGTGCACGGGCAGGCTCGAGGGGCGCGCGTGGACGCTGGAAGAGACTGCCTCGCGACGGCGTTGGCCGATCTGTATCCCGACCTGCCGTACTACCCGCGCCCCTGACTGGATAGCCTCCAGTGGTGCCCCACTTCCTGCCCAGTCCGACTTCGGGAGTCTGGCACCTCGGCCCGTTCCCGATCCGGGCCTATGCCCTGTGCATCCTCGCGGGGATCGTCGTGGCCGTCTGGATCACCGGGCGGCGGCTCGTGGACCGCGGTCACGCCAAGGAGAAGGCCGTCGACATCTCGGCCTGGGCCGTCCCGTTCGGGATCCTCGGTGGTCGCCTGTACCACGTCATCACCACCCCGGATCCCTACTTCGGCGAGGGGGGCCACCCGCTCAAGGCGTTCGCCATCTGGGAGGGCGGCCTGGGCATCTGGGGCGCCATCGCGCTCGGGGCGCTGGGAGGCTGGATCGGCGCGCGCCGCCACGGTGTGCCGTTCCTGGACTACATCGACGCCGCCGCACCGGGAGTGGCGGTGGCGCAGGCCCTCGGCCGGTGGGGAAACTGGTTCAACAACGAGCTCTACGGCCGCGCGACCGACGTCCCGTGGGGGCTGACCATCCACGAGTGGGACCAGTCGGCCGGTCACGCCGTGCGCGACGCGAGTGGCAAGGCGGTGGTGCTCGGCACCTACCAGCCCACGTTCCTCTATGAGTCCCTGTGGTGCCTGCTGCTCGCCATGGTGCTCGTGCTGGCCGACCGTCGCTGGGCGCTGCGCAAGGGACAGCTGTTCGGCCTCTACGTCGTGGGCTACCCCCTGGGCAGGATCGTCTTCGAGCTGATGCGCAGCGACCCGGCGCACAAGATCCTCGGCGCGCGCGTCAACGTGTGGACGAGCATCATCGTCTTCCTGATCGGCGTCGCCATCGTCTGGTTCGGGAGGCGCCGCGAGGTGGCGCTTCGGCGTACGGTGCCATCTCAGCATACGGAATGAGGGCGCTCACATGGCGGGACAAACGGCACTCGGGCTATCCTTCCTGCAGCCGTGGCCAAGGCCGTCCACGCGCGTGACCTGGTGTGCCCAACTTGGGTTCCACAACGCACTTCTCCCCCCAAGGACGGTGACCCGAACGTGACTCCTGCGCGCTTCTCCGCCCAGCCTGCCGACACGGGCCTCTACCGCCGTGAGTTCGAGCACGACGCCTGCGGTGTCGCCCTCGTGGCGACGATGCGGGGGAGCGCAGGTCACGACATCGTCGACCACGCGCTCACCGCGCTGCGCAACCTCGACCACCGCGGCGCCACCGGCGCCGACCCGCTCGTGGGCGACGGCGCCGGCATCCTCACGCAGGTTCCCGACGCCTTCCTGCGCGCGGTCGTGGACTTCGACCTCCCCGTCCAGGGTGCGTATGCCGTGGGCATCGCCTTCCTGCCCGGCGACCAGACCGAGCGTGCCCGGATCGAGGCCCGGATCGAGGAGCTCGCGGCCGAGGAGGGCCTGACCGTCCTGGGATGGCGTGACGTCCCCGTGGCCGCGGAGCTGGTCGGCCAGGCGGCGCGCGACTGCATGCCGTTCTTCCGCCAGCTGTTCGTGTCGGCGGCGGTGGGCCGGATGGTCGGCCTCGGCCTGGACCGCCTCGCCTTCTGCCTGCGCAAGCGCGCCGAGCGCGAGACCGAGGTCTACTTCCCGTCGCTGTCGTGTCGCACCCTCGTCTACAAGGGCATGCTCACCACGGGCCAGCTCGAGCCGTTCTTCCCCGACCTGTCCGACCGACGGTTCGAGACCCAGCTCGCGCTGGTCCACTCGCGATTCTCCACCAACACCTTCCCCAGCTGGCCGCTGGCGCACCCCTACCGGCTGATCGCCCACAACGGCGAGATCAACACCGTCAAGGGCAACCGCAACTGGATGAGCGCCCGCGAGAGCCAGCTCGAGTCCGATGTCATCCCCGGTGACCTCGGGCGGCTGTTCCCCATCTGCACGCCGGAGGCATCCGACTCGGCGTCCTTCGACGAGGCGCTGGAGCTGCTGCACCTCGGTGGCCGCCCCCTGCCGCACGCGGTCCTCATGATGATCCCGGAGGCCTGGGAGAACAACGAGGAGATGGACCCGGCCCGCAGGGCCTTCTACGAGTTCCACTCCACCTTCATGGAGCCGTGGGACGGCCCCGCCTGCGTGACCTTCACGGACGGCTCGCTCATCGGCGCGGTGCTCGACCGCAACGGACTGCGCCCCGGCCGCTACTCGGTGACCGACGACGGGCTCGTCGTGCTGGCGTCCGAGTCCGGGGTCCTGGACCTCGACCCGACCCGCGTGGTCCGCAAGGGCCGCCTCCAGCCGGGACGCATGTTCCTGGTCGACACCGAGCACGGTCGCATCGTCTCCGATGACGAGGTGAAGTCCCAGCTCGCCGCCCAGCACCCCTATGACGAGTGGCTGCACGCGGGTCTGATCCACCTCGACGACCTGCCCGAGCGCGAGCACATCGTGCACACAGCGGCGTCGGTCGCCCGCCGCCAGCAGACCTTCGGCTACACGCAGGAGGAGCTCAAGATCCTGCTCACCCCGATGGCCCGCACCGGGGGAGAGGCGCTCGGCTCGATGGGCACCGACACCCCGATCGCGGTGCTGTCGGACCGCCCGCGGCTGGTCTTCGACTACTTCACCCAGCTCTTCGCCCAGGTCACCAACCCGCCGCTCGACGCCATCCGCGAGGAGCTCGTCACCTCGCTCGGCACCGTGATCGGTCCCGAGGGCAACGCCCTGGCGGCCGGTCCGGCCCACGCCCGCCAGGTCGTCCTGCCGTTCCCGGTCATCGACAACGACATGCTGGCCAAGATCGTCCACGTCAACGCCGACGGCGACCTGCCCGGCTACGCCACCCACGTGGTGCGGGGGCTCTACGACGTGACCGGCGGTGCGGCTGCGATGACGGCGCGCCTCGAGGAGATCTTTGCGGAGGTGTCCGCGGCGATCGCCGAGGGCGCCCGGTTCGTGGTGCTGTCCGACCGTGACTCGGGTCGCGACTACGCGCCGATCCCCTCGCTGCTGCTCACCTCTGCGGTCCACCACCACCTGATCCGGGAGAAGACCCGCACCCTGGTGGGTCTGGTCGTCGAGGCCGGCGACGTCCGCGAGGTCCACCACGTCGCCCTGCTCGTCGGGTACGGCGCGGCAGCCGTCAACCCGTACCTCGCCATGGAGTCGGTGGAGGACCTGGTCCGCTCCGGCGCGATCGACGGCGTGACTCCCGAGCAGGCCGTCAAGAACCTCATCAAGGCGCTCGGCAAGGGCGTGCTCAAGGTGATGTCCAAGATGGGGATCTCGACCGTCGCGTCGTACCGCGGCGCCCAGGTGTTCGAGGCGCTCGGCCTGTCGCAGGAGCTCGTCGACCGCTACTTCACCGGCACCGTGAGCCAGCTTGGTGGAGTCGGGCTCGACGTCCTGGCCGCGGAGACCGCGGCCCGGCACGCCGCGGCATACCCTCCTGACGGGGTGCGGCTCCCGCACCGCAAGCTCGGCGTCGGCGGCGAGTACCAGTGGCGGCGCGAAGGTGAGCCACACCTGTTCGACCCCGACACCGTGTTCCGGCTGCAGCACTCGACGCGGCAGCGGCGCTACGACATCTTCAAGCAGTACACCGAGCGCATCGACGAGCAGTCCGAGCGGCTGATGACGCTGCGCGGCCTCTTCACGCTCGGCGGAGCGTCGCCCCGCCCCGCGATCCCGATCGACGAGGTCGAGCCGATCAGCGAGATCGTCAAGCGGTTCAACACCGGGGCGATGTCCTACGGCTCGATCAGCCAGGAAGCCCACGAGACGCTGGCGATCGCCATGAACCGACTCGGTGGTCGCTCCAACACCGGCGAGGGTGGCGAGGACGTCGACCGGCTGATGGACCCCGAGCGCCGCTCGACGATCAAGCAGGTCGCCTCAGGACGGTTCGGCGTGACGTCGCTCTACCTGACCAAGTCTGGCGACATCCAGATCAAGATGGCGCAGGGCGCCAAGCCCGGCGAGGGCGGCCAGCTGCCCGGTCCCAAGGTCTACCCGTGGATCGCCACGACGCGGCACTCGACGCCGGGGGTCGGCCTGATCAGTCCGCCGCCGCACCACGACATCTACTCGATCGAGGACCTCGCCCAGCTGATCCACGACCTCAAGAACGCCAACCCCGAGGCCCGGATCCACGTCAAGCTCGTGTCCGAGATCGGCGTGGGCACCGTCGCCGCCGGCGTCTCCAAGGCGCACTCCGACGTCGTGCTGATCTCCGGACACGACGGTGGGACGGGCGCGTCGCCCCTCACGTCGCTCAAGCACGCCGGCGGTCCCTGGGAGATCGGCCTCGCCGAGACCCAGCAGACGTTGGTGCTCAACGGGTTGCGCGACCGCATCGTCGTGCAGTGCGACGGTCAGCTCAAGACCGGTAGAGACGTCGTCATCGCCGCCCTGCTCGGCGCGGAGGAGTTCGGCTTCGCCACGGCCCCGCTGGTCGTGAGCGGCTGCATCATGATGCGCGTCTGCCACCTCGACACCTGTCCGGTCGGCATCGCCACCCAGAACCCCGAGCTGCGGTCCCGGTTCTCGGGCAAGCCCGAGTTCGTCGAGACCTTCTTCGAGTACGTCGCCGAGGAGGTCCGCGAGCACCTCGCGGCACTCGGCTTCCGGAGCATCGAGGAGGCCGTCGGCCAGGTGTCGGCCATCGACGCGAGCCGCGCGGTCAACCACTGGAAGGCAGCAGGCCTCGACCTGTCGCCGATCTTCGCCGACGTCGAGAGCCCGGACGGCTCGGCCCGCCGCAACACCACGACGCAGGACCACGGGCTCGAGAAGGCACTCGACCACCACCTCATCACGATCGCCCGCGAAGCCCTCAACGACGGCACCCGGGTCACGGGTGACGTCGCGGTCCGCAACGTCAACCGCACGATCGGCACGCTGCTCGGCCACGAGGTCACCAAGGCCTACCCCGAGGGTCTGCCCGACGACACGATCAACCTCACCCTCAGGGGCTCGGCAGGTCAGTCGCTGGGTGCGTTCGTCCCGCGCGGTGTCACCCTGCGCCTGCTCGGGGACGCCAACGACTACGTCGGCAAGGGTCTGTCGGGTGGCCGGATCGTGGTCCGTCCCGACCGCGCTGCCCCGCTGCAGGCCGAGGCCAACGTCATTGCCGGCAACGTCATCGGCTACGGCGCCACCACCGGCGAGCTCTACCTGCGAGGTCTCGTGGGCGAACGCTTCTGCGTCCGCAACTCCGGTGCCACCGCGGTGGTCGAGGGCGTCGGCGACCACGGCTGCGAGTACATGACCGGGGGCACTGTCCTCGTGCTCGGACCCACCGGTCGCAACTTCGCGGCAGGCATGTCTGGGGGAGTGGCCTACGTGCTGGACCTCGATCCCGGTCGGGTCAACACCGAGCTCGTCGACCTGTCTGCCCTGCGGCCCGACGACGAGAAGGTCGTGCGCGAACTGCTCGCCAAGCACGTCGAGTGGACCGAATCGCCTGTCGCCGCAAGGCTTCTGGAGGATTGGGACACCACAAGCTCGCGCTTCACCCTGGTCCTGCCGCGCGACTACCAGCGCGTCCTGGACGTGCGCGCCGCCGCTGAGGCGGAGGGACTCGACGTCAACGGCTCCGAGGTCTGGGAGCGGATCATGGAGGCCTCCCGTGGCTGACCCCCAGGGTTTTCTCAAGACGCGTGAGCGTGAGCTGCCGGCCCGCCGGCCCGTTTCCGTGCGCATCCGGGACTGGAAAGAGGTCTACGAGGAGCAGGAGCTCGGACAGCTGCAGCGCCAGGCCGGACGATGCATGGACTGCGGGATCCCGTTCTGCCACAGCGGATGTCCGCTCGGCAACCTCATCCCGGAGTGGAACGACCTGGCCTGGAAGGGCGACTGGCGCGAGGCCATCGAGCGGCTGCACGCCACCAACAACTTCCCCGAGTTCACGGGTCGACTCTGCCCGGCGCCGTGCGAGACGGCCTGCGTCCTCGGCATCAACCAGCCCGCCGTGACGATCAAGCAGATCGAGGTCACGACGATCGACCGCGCCTTCGACGCCGGCTACGTCCAGCCCCAGGCCCCCGAACGGCTCTCGGGCAAGACGGTCGCCGTGGTCGGCTCCGGACCTGCCGGTCTGGCCGCCGCCCAGCAGCTGACGCGCGCCGGCCACACGGTCGCGGTCTACGAGCGTGCCGACAAGCCCGGCGGTCTGCTGCGCTACGGCATCCCCGAGTTCAAGATGGAGAAGTCCGTCCTCGACCGTCGGATCGCCCAGATGGAGGCCGAGGGCACCCGCTTCCGCAGCGGGGTCGACGTCGGCGGCGACGTCACCGGCAAGCAGCTGCGTGACCGCTACGACGCGGTGGTCCTCGCCATCGGGGCGACGGTGCCGCGTGACCTGACGGTCCCGGGCCGCGAGCTCGACGGTGTCATGCAGGCGATGGACTTCCTGCCGCCCGCCAACCGCGTGGCGCTCGGCGAGACCGTCGAGGGACAGGTCACCGCCGAGGGCAAGGACGTCATCGTCATCGGGGGTGGCGACACCGGGGCCGACTGCATCGGCACCTCGCACCGCCAGGGTGCTCGCTCGGTCACCAGCCTCGAGATCCTGCCGCAGCCGGGGGAGGAGCGGGTCGCGGGCCAGCCGTGGCCGACCTACCCGATGCTCTTCCGCGTCGCCTCCGCACACGAGGAGGGCGGCGACCGGGTGTATGCCGCCTCGACCAAGGAGGTCATCGGCACGGATGGCAAGGTGTCGGGCATCCGGGTCGTCGACGTGCGCATGGGAGACAAGGGGTTCGAGGAGGTCGAGGGCACCGAACGCGTGCTGCCGGCCCAGCTGATCCTGCTGGCCATGGGCTTCCTCGGGCCTGAGGGCCCGGGTGTCGTGCAGCAGCTCGAGGTCGAGCTCGACGAGCGGTCCAACGTCAAGCGCGACAAGGACTACATGTCGTCCGTGYCCGGTGTCTTCGTCGCCGGGGATGCCGGTCGTGGACAGTCGCTCATCGTGTGGGCCATCGCCGAAGGTCGTTCGGCCGCAGCCGGAGTCGACCGGTTCCTGACGGGCGACACCGCCCTGCCACGCCCCATCAACCCGAACGACCGCCCGCTGGTCGTCTGACGTTCCCACTTCTGGCCACCGGTGCCAGGTCCCGGGCCAGATCTGGCCGGCTGACCTGACATGGGTGGCCAGAAGTGCAGGTTCGGCGGGGCTGGGCGCCGCCCACGCGGCATACCTCCCCGCCTGCGCCGCGCACCGTGTCCGCAGGGTGACCGGGGTCACGTTCGGGGGTGGGCGACCGATAGGGTCGATGCCATGCGCCGCGCCAAAATCGTCTGCACCCTCGGCCCCGCAGTCTCCACTCCCGAGCGCATCCGCGAGCTCGTCGACGCGGGTATGGATGTTGCCCGGCTGAACCTCTCCCACGGCGAGTACGCCGACCACGAGAAGATCTACCAGGAGATCCGGAAGGCCAGTGACGAGACCGGTCACGCGGTCGGCATCCTCGTCGACCTCCAGGGTCCCAAGATCCGTACCACGCGGTTCAAGGACGGTCCGGTGGAGCTGGTCAACGGCGCCGAGTTCACCATCACGACCCGTGAGGTCGACGGGTCGGCGTCGGAGGTCGGCACGACCTACAAGGGTCTGCCCGGTGACGTGAGCCCGGGGGACGCCCTCCTCATCGACGACGGCAAGGTGGGCCTGCAGGCTGTCGAGGTCACCGACACCGACGTCCGCTGCGTGGTCACCGTTGGTGGCACGGTGTCCAACAACAAGGGCATCAACCTGCCGGGCGTCGCGGTCTCCGTGCCGGCGCTGTCCGAGAAGGACAAGGAAGACCTGCGGTGGGCACTGCGGCTGCGCGCCGACATGATCGCCCTGTCCTTCGTGCGCTCCGCCGCGGACCTCGACGACGTCCACGCCGTGATGGACGAGGTCGGCGTCCGGCTCCCTGTCATCGCCAAGATCGAGAAGCCCCAGGCCGTGCTCAACCTGGTCGAGATCATCGAGGCGTTCGACGGCGTGATGGTCGCTCGCGGAGACCTCGGTGTCGAGCTGCCGCTGGAGGAGGTGCCGATCGTCCAGAAGGAAGCCATCGAGATCGCGCGGCGCAACGCCAAGCCGGTCATCGTGGCCACCCAGGTGCTCGAGTCGATGATCGAGAACCCGCGCCCCACCCGCGCGGAGGCCTCGGACGCCGCCAACGCCGTCCTCGACGGCGCGGACGCCCTGATGCTGTCGGGGGAGACCAGCGTCGGTGCCTACCCGATCATCGCCGTGCAGACCATGGCCCGGATCATCGAGAGCACCGAGGAGCACGGCCTGGAGCGGATCCGACCGCTCGGCACCAAGCCGCACACCATGGGCGGAGCGGTGGCTGCGGCTGCCGTCGAGATCGGCGAGCTGCTCGGGGCCAAGTTCCTCATCACCTTCAGCCAGTCCGGCGACACGGCCAAGCGGATGTCCCGCATCCGCCCGCGGATCCCCATGCTCGCGTTCACCCCCGAGCCGCACACCCGCTCGCGGCTGGCGCTGGCCTGGGGCATCGAGACCTACCTCGTCCCCATGGCCCGGCACACCGACCAGATGGCCCAGCAGGTCGACAAGTCGCTGCTCGCGAGCGGCCGCGCCAAGGAGGGCGACCTCGTCGTCATCGTCGCCGGTTCGCCTCCCGGCATCCCCGGGTCGACCAACGCGCTGCGCGTCCACAAGATGGGTGACGCCATCAACAAGGTGGCCCCGGCCTACGAGGACCTCGCCGACTGAGCAGCTGGGCCGGCGAGGCGCCTGCCGCCGGACGACAGGCAAACGCTCTGTTCCGTATGCCGTCTGCTCACCAGGGTGCGGAGCCCGCGCCTGACCGTCCCTGATCGTCCGCGGTCGAAAACCCGGCCGCTTTGTGGTCCGGGCGCACCGCACCGCTATCCTTTCCGAGGCCGCTGACGTGGCCGCCCGCTGAACTGAGGTTCGGCAAGCCGCTGAACCCAATGTTCGGCAAGCCGAAGTGGTGGAATGGCAGACACGGAGCACTCAAAATGCTCTGCTCGAAAGGGCGTGCGGGTTCAAGTCCCGCCTTCGGCACCGAAGTGACCAAGCGGAAGCAACCGGCACCGCCATTCCACTGGCGCGTGACTGGGTGTGTCACCGCTCGAGCTCGGAGCCGGATTGCCAGCGTGCGCGGTGGTCAGGCAGGCACTGTGGGGCGGATGTTCTGGTTGCCGGAGAAGACGTTGCCGGGGTCGTACTCGGACTTGATCTGTGCCAGTCGCTCGTACTTCTCGGCGCCGAAAGCCGCCTTGATGCGCTCGTCACCCTCGTCGCCGATGAAGTTGAGGTAGACGCCTCCGGTCGTGAAGGGGGCGTTCGCCTGCCGGTAGTCGCGGACCCACGCGATGTTGGCGGCGTCGTCGGCAGGGTCTTCCCAGGTCGCGAAGGGATGACTCACCCAACGCGCCGAGCGCTGGCTCAACGGTGTGGCGTCATCGTCGACGCGCGCCAGCGCGCCGCCCCACGGGAGCAGCAGGTGCTGCGTCATCGGCGATGCACGGCGTGCGCCCGCGTCGAGGAAGACGTCGAGGGCGTCGTCAGGGAAGGAGTCGTGATAGTCGGCGCTCCAGTACTGCCGGAAGCCCGGCGGGTCGTCGATCATCGACTGCAGCTCCGCGTAGGGCCTCGGGCCGACCAGGTCGATCTCAGGTGACAGTTCGCGCACGACGTGGAGCAACTCCGCACCAGTCGCCTCGTCCCCGGTCCAGCAGAGCGCGATCGCGATCAGGGGCTGGCCCTGCAGGTGCTGCGGGACGAACTCCTCCGGCGGCCCGGTGAGAATCACCAGACCGGGGCCGAGCTCCTCCGGAGCGTCGTTCGCCCAGTCGCGGAAGACCCGCGACACCTCGGGTCCACGAGCAGCGGGCCAGGCCATCAGCCCCCCGATGATCATCGGACCGACCGGGTGCAGCTGGAACTCCATCGCGGTGACGACACCGAAGTTGCCGCCCCCTCCCTTGCTGGCCCAGAGCAGGTCCTGGTGCTGGGTTTCGTCGGCGCGGATCTCTCGGC